>CAZNDQ010000196.1:0-7450 GCA_964571825.1 uncultured Planctomycetales bacterium
CCTTGCCCACAGGTTCGATTGTCAGATATTCGTCCGGGGCCACGCCCACGCCGACACGACCGGCGTGGAGGACTTCTACGGCGTGCCGGCCGCGATGTACAACTGCGACGTCGTCGTGCGCACGTATTACACGGATACAGCGCGGTTGCTATCCAGTGAGTCCGAGCCCAATGTGCGGCGCGGCGCGCGCGGACAGTCGGCGCATTCGCCGCAGGCGGCGCGTGTGGCGCTCGCGGCGGCCGGCGAAGCGATTGTCGACAGGACGTACGAGACGGTGATGCGGAACTGGGCGACGCAGATCGCAGCCGGCGGCGAGATTCGACTGGAGGTAGCGGGGCTCGACGTGTCCGCCGCACTCGCGTTGAAGTCGAGGCTCGCCGCAATTGACGGCGTTGACCGAGTGAACTTCTCGCTGACCGACGGCGTCGCTACCTATCGGCTTGCCGCGCGCCTGAGCGCGCAAGACCTCGCAGCGATTCTCACTGCCGACGACTGGACCGGGCAACTCGAAGTCCGCGACATCCAGCTCAACCGCATCCGGGCGACCGCGCGAGACATGGGCTGATTTCCACACGCATTGGCGGTCGGCGCCAAACGCCGACCGCCGGCGCTTCGGTCGAAGCGCCGGCGATCGCACCGGCCGCAGGACTCCCGCCGCACCCGCGGCCGTCGCCTCACTGCATCGACGACCACTCCGTCGCCGCGATCCGCTCGACCGCCTCAAGCCGGGCCAGATCTTCCAGGCGCGACCACTCGATCGTGCCGATGACCAGCCCCGCCTCTACTTCGCTGCGGTGCAGCACGGTGAAACCGAGCGCCATCATCCGAGCCAGTGTCTCCTCATCGGTGCGGCCCAGCCGCACGGCGATCTCCACGCGCTCTGATGCGCCGCGCTTCGCGGCCAGTTGCCCGTGCAGCTCGTCATCCAGCTTCGCCTCCCAGCCCGCGTCCTTATCGCGCAGTTCGTCGACCGGCTGCTCGGCGGAACCCAGTCCCGCCCCATCGAAGCCGGCGTCAGGCCTGGCCCGGCGCTGTGCCCGATGGGAAATTCCCAGGTCAAATTCGCGTTCATCCGCCGACAGTTGGCGCATGGCCTTGCTGGCCGTCGGCGGCGCTCCCAGCGGTGCTGTCGCGGAGACCTCGCCCTTCCTGCCGAACACGCCCTCGTAACTGACGCCCTGCGGCATCTCGACGGGGACGGTGACGCGCACGGCCTCGCCGCCGCGCGTCTCGTACCGCTCCTCGACCGCAACGAAGCTTGTGAACTGGGTCAGCAATCGGTACTTGAGCGCCAGCGCCACGACATGCTCCCGCAGACCGGGGTCGGGCCGGCCGCGCTGCACGCCGTCGAGGTCACGGTTCATCAGGTCTTCGACGCGCGCCCGCGCCCAGAGCGAGGCCAACGCATCGTTGCCCGGGCGATCGGGCGGCAGCGTGACGTCGATGCGGCGTTCGAACAGTTCGGTGCCGCGCCGGCCGCGCAGCGTAACATTCCCCGGTCCGCCGGTGGTGTATCGTCCATGCACGACGATCGGCCGCGCGCTGAAAAGGTCCGGCAGCCGCTGCGGATACACCTGCTCCACCTCCACCCCCGACCACTCCAGCCGTACGTCCGTCAGCACCGGCGTGCGGATGCGCTGGTAGAAGCGCATCGACGCCTCGGACGCCTGGTCCGGCGAGAGCACGTACTCCACGTCGCCGTTGCCCGCGCGGGCGATGCCGTCGAGCAGGAAACGGTTGACGCTGCTGCCGATGCCGAAGCTGAAGACGCGGGCCGTGTCCACGTTCTTGCCGACCGCGTCGATGATCGCCATGTCGTTGCCGACGTAGCCGTCGGTCATGAAGCACACGACGCGCAGGCGCCCGGGGTCCTTGGCACCCGAGAGGCAGGCGTGGATGGCGTTCATCATCTCCGTCCCGCCGCCGCCCTGAAGTCCCGCGAGATACTGCAGCGCTGTCCGCCGGTTCGACTCCGAATTGGGCACCGGCGACGGGAAGCAGAACCCCACACCGCCCTCGAACGTCATCAGGTTGAACGTGTCTTCGGGGAGCAGGTTTTCGATGCACATCCGCATCATCTGCTTGGCCGTCTCGATCGGAAAGCCACGCATCGAACCGCTCTTGTCGATGACGAACACCACCTCGCGCGGCACGACCCACTCCGGACGTACCCGCTGCGGCGGCTGCAACACCAGCGTGAAGAAGCGCCCGCGCTCATCCGTGTGGGTAAACAGCGCATCACTGATCTCGTCGGAGGCCGTCGAGAATTTCAGGACGAAGTCGCGGTTGGGGATTTCCGCCTGTTCGCGCAGCCGCACCTCCGCGGCCGTGCGTCCGGGGTCCGAATACGCGACGTCGATTGCATGCTGCGGCGAATCGATCGAGCGGATCGGCGACCCGCCATCGAGGTTCACCGCGATGCGGATGTCGTGTCCGCTGCGCGTGCCCGGCGGCGTCACCGGCGGCGAGATGCGGCTCGCGTCCGGCACCTGGTCCGTGTCCGGCGACCACCCCGTGCCCGACTTCCCCGTCGCGTGGCCCGGCATGTATCGCGGACCGACGACCGTCGGGAAAACGAACGTGAACAGGCCATCCTCCCAGTCGAGGCGCTCGACGTACTGGAGCCGGATTTCGATGCGCGCGCCCGGCTCGAGGTTGGCCACGTACTGGGTGAAGACGTTCGGGCGCTCCTGATCGAGGCGGCTGGCCACGTGTCCTGCGCGCTTTGCCTCCTCGTAAATTCGCGCCGCCTCCTCGCGCTCCTTGATCTGGCCGCGGATCACGCGCTCGCCGATGGTCATGGTCATGTCGTCGACGGCCGCGTGCTCGCTCAGCGGAAACGTGTACACCGCTTCGATCTTGTGCGCGTACGGGTTCTCGAAGACCTGCGTCACGTACACCCGCGCAAAGAGTCCCGAAACGTCCGCGCGGACGTCCGTTTGCCTGAGCGGGCAGAGCCCGATCGGCTCGCCTTCGAGCTTGAATCCCGAGAGCGTGCCGCACCAGCCCTGCTCTTCGCTCGCCCCGGCCGGCCGCGCCGCCAGCGCCACCACCAACCCCAGCACCCCCGCCGCCAGCCATCTGCATCGCATCCGCATGTTCGCTCTCCTGTCATTTCGTGGATAACAGCCACAGGTTGAGACTCCCGACTTCGCCCGCGGTTCCCGGTTTTTTTCGCGGCGGCGCGCCCGACTTCGCCCGTTCGGCGTTGCCGCTCCGCGGCGGGACCGATAGAGTGCGGGGCATGGTGTCCGCGCGCCCAACGATGCTTCTACTCCTGTTTGCGTCGCTCGCGCGCACGGACCTCGCCGAGCCGCTCCCTGACGGCATCCAGCGCTTCGACCTCGACCCCGGGCATTACCTCCTCGCTACACCCGTCGGCTACGAACCGGGCGACGCCCCGCCACTAATCTTGACGCTGCACGGCACGGACGGTTCCGCCGAGACGATGATCAACGCCTGGCGCCGTACGCACCTCGACCCGCCGTGCCTCATTGTTGCGCCACAGAATGGCTCGCCCGGCTGGGTCGACGGCGAAGCCGGATTTCTCCTCGCCGTCTACGCTGATCTCGTCGGGCGGTTGCGCTTTGATCCGCGGCGAGTGCTGCTTCACGGGCACAGCGCCGGCGGCGCGATGGCCTTTTACATGATCTATCACCACGAGTTCCCGGCATCCGCCGTCGCCACCAGTGCCAACTATCTGCCGCCGACAGTGACGACGCAGTTCGTCCGCGCCCGGGCGGATGTTCCGGTCTTCTACGCGGTCGGGCGTGCCGACGGGAACCTCGGACCGATGCGCGAGGGTCTGCTGGTCCTGCGCGACGGCGGTGCGCGTGTCACCGCACCCGCGCTGGGCGTCGGACACGTGCTCGACTATGAGGTGTTGCATCAGGCGGCCGACTGGTTCGCAGAGGTGTCGAATACCCGTACGCTTGAACGGCTTGCCGCCATCGAGTGGGAATACCGCCCGCAGCGCCCTGGTCATACCGCGGCCGCACTTGAGGAAGTGCTGCGGCAGCGCCGCTATCACGACGCCGAGGTCATCCGCGCCGCCGAGCGCATCTACGCCAAGGTCGTCGCCCCCGGCGAGGAAGCGCTGGCGCAGATCGTCGAGCGCATGTCGCGCAAACGTGACCTAGGCTGCTATGACCGGCTGGTGGAACTGGAGCAGCGCTTCGGCCCGAGCGACTGGTGCAAACCGATCACTCGGATGCGACAGGAGATGGAAGGCGAGCCGGCTGTGGTCGAGGCCCTTGAACAGCGGCGAATGGCCGCGCGGCGCGAGGAGGCGCGGCGCCTGCTCGACCGCATCGAGCGCCTGCGCCGCGACGGCCGCTTCGAAGAGTGCCGCGCCTTCTGCGAGGTGCTTCTGGCCGAGTACCCGGATTTGCCCGAGGCGCGTCGGGCGCAGAAACTGGCCAACGAACTGCGGCTCTCGGGAGGTTGATGTGCCCCGCCGGACCGTCCATTGCGAACCAATCGTCGAGCTGCGCTTCGGCGAGAACGCCTACGTCGTCTACGAGCGGCGGGGCGGCGCGTGCTGGATCGTCGACCCCGGCTTCCCGCCGCAGTCTTCGCGCATCAAGGCGTGCATCGACGACCGGCGGCTCGCGCCGCGCGCGATTCTGCTGACGCACTGTCACGCCGACCACATCTCCGGCGTCGATACCGTGGCTGCGATGTACCCCGGCATCGAGCTGCACGTCAGTGAAGGCGAACAACTGTTGCTCACGGACGCCAACGAGAATCTCAGCGCGCCGTTCGGCATGGGCATAACGGTCAAGACGCCCGCGACGCACGTTCTTCGAAGCGGCGACATGCTGACGCTTGAAGAGACAACGTGGTCCGTGCTCGACGTCTCGGGCCACTCGCCGGGCGGCGTCGCGTACTTCTGCGCCGCGGCGGGCGTGGTCATTGTCGGCGACGCGCTGTTTGCCGGCAGTATCGGCCGCACCGATTTTCACAACTCCGACCACGACCGGCTGATCCGTAATATCCGCCACAACCTGCTGTCCCTGCCCGACGACACGATTGTGCACTCGGGCCACGGCCCCTCGACCACGATCGGGATTGAACGCAAGTCCAACCCCTTCCTGTCCGATGCGCGATGAGCGGGAGGTCGCCTCGGTCGGGCGGCGGCGCGAAAAGAACCGCTCGTCGCACGCGGGTCGATCACCTGCATCGCCGTTTTCCTCGTTTGTGCGGCGTCGACCCGCAGGGAGTCCGCCCCATGGGGGAGCACCTATTCGCGGCGTGCAAATACTGTGGGGCCGAGTACCGGTTCAGTCCTTCCGCCGCCGGCCGGCGGGCACGCTGCAGCAAGTGCGGCGAGGCCTTCCGTGTCCCCGACCAGCCGAAGACGCTCGACGACACTGTTCTCCTCTGGCTGCTGCAGGATGAGGCGAAGGAAGCGCGCCGCCGGGAAAGACGCGATCAACGCGCGGCGATCGAAGTGGACATTTGATTCCTTGTCACGCGCGTGTCATTCGGATTCGGCTCACTGCTTGTCGCGCAAGTCAGGTTCATGCAGGTCGATCGAACGGTTTGGCTCCAGCAAGGATTGCACGTTTTCCCGCATGTGCTCGATCAGCGCCTGATCGGTGCCCCGCACCTCGAACTCGGCCAGGCCCGCCCGCGCCGCGTCGTCGCGCCCCTGGCTCGCCAGCACAAGCGCCGAGAAGTAATACGGCCACGGATCGCCCGGCACCGCTTCGATGAGCTGCATCAGCACATCCAGCCCTTTATCGGCCGCCTCGGCAAATCCCGCGCGCTGCGCTGCGTCCTCCGCGTGCATGCCGCCCCGCAGCGCCGCCAGCACGGCCGACTCGGCCGCGTCGGTCTCCCCCCTCCCCATTTCCGCCAGCCCCAGCGCAAGCCGCGCCTCGACTCCCGCAGCATCGATCCTGAGCGCCCGCTCGGCCGCGACAACGGCATCGGCAAACCGTTTGCCGCGACACAGCACCCAAGCCAGCCCCGTCCATGCCTTCGACTCATCCGGCGCGGCGCGCGTTGCCGCCTCCCACAGTGCAATGCTCTCCTGTCCGCGCCCCTCGCTTTGCAGCAGCGCCTCGTATCCCTCGAGCGCCTCGGGCAGCGCCGGCGCCTCCGCCAGCACGTCGCGGTAGACGCGCTCCGCCTCGCGCGGATCGCGCTGGGCCAGCAGTGCTGCCCGATTCAATCGCGCCGCCAGCAGCCCCGGCTGGTCGCGCAGCGCGCGCTCCCACGCCGCCAGTGCCCCCGCCGCATCGCCCTGGCGCAACAGGCACACACCGAGGTTTGTCCGCGCCATGGCGTGTTCCGGCATGTAGGCCAAGAGCTGCTCGTATTCGCGTTGGGCGGCCGCGTAATCGCCGCGCGCCAGCGCAATCTCGCCCAGGTTGTAGCGCGATTGCGGGTGATAGGGATTGACCTTCTCCAGAATCTCCCGATACACCCGTTCGGCATCGGCCGCGCGCCCGAGCCGCAGGTACAAGTGGCCGAGCCCGGCCTGCGCCGGCAGGTACAGCGGCGTCAGCTCGATCGCGCGCCGGTAATTCGCCTCCGCCTTCTCCAGGCGCCCCTGCGCGACGTACACCTCCGCCAGGCGGTAGTAGACCTTCGAATACTCCGGGTTCGCCTTGCGTGCCTCGAGCAGGAAGTGCTCCGCCTTGTCCAGCTCCCCTTTCTCCTTGTGCGCCCAGGCGATCGCCTGATAGATCAGGCACTCGTCCGGCGGGCCGTGCTGGAACTGCTCCTGGGCCCAGCGAATGCCCTCATCCGGTCGGCCCGCGCGGATGTACGCCCACGCCAGGTCGACGAAGACGTCCGGCTGCTCGGGATACAGCTCGATGATGCGGTGCGCCAGCGTCAGCGATGTCTCGTAATACCGCCCGACGGCCCGCGCCTGCCGCACGAACAGCACCGCCACGAGCGCGACCGCCGCACCGCACACCGCGGCCGCGCGGCGCGCGCCGACGCGCCGCGCCAGCCATGCCGCGATCCAGACGATCCCTGCGGCCGTTATCCAGTGCAGGCCGATCGCCGGCAGATAGGTGTAGCGCTCGCCCGCGAGAATGGCCCGCGAGGCAATCAGCGGCAGCGTGGAAAAGATCGCGCCGAGAAACCAGAGCATCCCCACGACGCCCGTACGCCCGGCGCGCCAACTTGCGGCCGTCAGGCCCAGCACCACCAGCACCAGCGCCGTGCTGCGCAGGATGTCCGCGTCCCCCCAGGCCACGACCGGCACCGGCGGATGCCACGGCCCCAACTTCGTCGGCACAACATAATGCGTCAGGTACCACGCCAGCGTCTGGAGGGCGCGCGCCAGACGTGGCCCCGCCATTTCCTCCTCCGCCATCTCGAACATCTCGCTGGCGCGCGTGGTCTGCACGGCCCACAGCGAGAACGCCAGCGTAATCACCGTCGCCGCCGCCCAGCCCGCGATCGCGGTGCGCCCGCTCGCTTCGTGCAG
>CAZNDQ010000197.1:0-7444 GCA_964571825.1 uncultured Planctomycetales bacterium
GCAGCTCGACCGCTTCTTCTACAAGCTGATCGTCAGCTACTCGTCACTGGACGAAATGAAGACGATCCTCGACCGCACGACCACCGGGCACAAACCCGAGATCGCGCCGGTCATGTCCGGCGAGGAAATCTTCGCCGCGCAGCGCCTCGTCCAGCGCGTCATCGCCGCCCCGCACGTGCAGGACTACGCCGTTCGCTGCGTCATGGCGACTCACCCCGAGGGCGAGCACGCCACGGAGATGACCAACCAGTACGTCCGATGGGGCGCCAGCCCGCGCGGCGCACAGGCGGTGACGCTCGCCTCGAAGGTGGCAGCACTGCTCGACGGGCGCTTCAACACCAGCTTCGCTGACGTGCAGCGGGTCTTCCTCCCCGCCATGCGGCATCGCGTCCTGCTCAACTTCGAGGGCGAGGCAGAGGGCGTGACGACCGACCAGGTACTCGAACACATCATCGAACAGACATCCACTCTTGCCGATGCGGCAGCCTGAGCACATGACGGATGGCAAGCCATCGACGGGACAGTCCGGCCGCATCGCGGCACAGGCCGCGCTCTGGCTCTTCTCCATCGCGCTGACTGCCGCCGCTGTCAGAGACGCGCACCGCCGCCTGATCTCGGACGACTTGCTCCGCGCAGCCGTGTTTCACCCCGACGAAGCCTGGGCCACCGGCCTCTCCTACTTCTATGACCTCTTCTTCCTCGAGCGCGACCTACACGACTGGCGCTGGTTTCAGGACTACATCGGCCCCGACCACCCACACTGGGGCCACTACCTGACGGGCTGGAGCATGGCCCGGGACGGCATTACCCGGCCGTCGAACGACGTGTACCTGTTCAACCTCAGCGAGGAGGAGAACCGCGCTGCCGGACGCTACCCACCGCCGGACGCGCTGCTCGCCGGGCGCCGCGTGATGGCCGCGATGGGCGTGCTCAGCGTCGCCCTCCTCGCCGGCATCGGCTTCACCGCCGGCCGCCCGCTCAGCGGCGCCCTCGCCGCCTGGCTTATCAGCCATAACGCGCTGTTCATCCAGAGCGTCACCCGCGCGATGATGGAGGGCCCGCTGATGGCCGGCTGCTCGGCGAGCGTTATCTGCGCCATGCTCGCCTGGCGCTGCCTGCGGCGGCCGTCGCGCTTCGCGGCGAGCATCGGCCTTCTCTTCATGATCGCTGCCGGCCTGGCCGCCGGCTTTGCCATGGGTGTCAAGCTCAATGGGCTGCTGGCCATGTTCTACGGCATGGCGGTCGCGCTGCTCCTGCTCATCCAGCGCACCCTGCGCTGGCCGCAGCGCTTCACCCGCGCGGCCTGCGCCTACGTCCTCGTCGCCGCCGCGACGCTGATGTTCTTCCACTACACGAATCCGTATCTGTCGTCGTTTCCGGAAGGAGAGCCCGAGGCAAAGCACGGCTTCGTCGGCGGCCTGCGCAACATGTTCTCCTGGCGAGCGTCGCTGCTCAAGACTCAGGAGCGCCAGCAGCCGCAGAAGGTGATTCAGGGCGGGCTGGCGGGCCGGACAAAGATCGTCCTGCGCAAGACGCTCGGCCGCGACGGCCAGCACTCCGACTCCGAATACAGCTTTGCCACGCTCGATCAACTCTGGCGCCTGCCGCTCGATGCGGTACTTGCCGCGCTTGGCGCGCTGTCGATGATCTTTTCCGCCGTGCGCCGCCGCACGCCCATCTCGCCGCCGCTCCTCCTGCTCCTCTGGGTCGCGCTCAGCCTCGCCGCGACGATCCTCACCGTCCCGCTCGACTGGGAGCGCTACTACCTCCCCGCCCTATTCCCACTGCAACTGTTGGTCGCCGCCGGCGCCGCCGGCTGGGTCGAACTCAAGATTGTCGACAGTGTTCACTCGAGTTGAGCGCCTTTGGATTCAATCAGCCTTTCTCCCAGGGAAACACGTTGAAGGTACCGAAGGCATCATCGCCAATCTGGTCGTGATCCACCGTGAAAAAAAGGCCGGCACGTGAGGTGCCAGCCTTTGATCATTTGTCGCCAAGGACATTTCCAACTACTAGGTTTCTGCTGGAATCGGCCCGCACTCGCAAATCGGATTCGGGCCGCGACAAAAGCAGACTGCTGCCTTCCCCGAAGGACAGGTGATTTGGCAGTTTGCACCGCCAGGGCACGTGACCGAGCAGGTCGGTCCGCTCGGCTGTGGATCCGGTCCGCCGCGCACCTCTCCACCGCTGTCAGCATTCTTTGGTGCATTGAGCAGAGATGAGTTGCTCGTTTGTGCACTCTTGAGAGGTTTCAGATTCCCTTTGTAGGAGAAGTATTGCGCCACGTCGACCTCATCCATTAGCGCGGACACGCCGCTGATGTCCAGCTCGATTGCCCCGCTTGATTGATCGTAGCTCACAGCGAGGTCGCCGGAGATCGACATCACACTGTAACGAGAGTGTGTCAACGCCTCCGGGCGACCGAAGAAGGGCGTAATCTGCACATGCTGTTCCGACAACCCCAACTCTCGCAGCGCTTCACCGTCCCGGTCAATAAAGAATGCCCCCTTCTGTTCCACGAGACGCGAGTTCGCCGGGTCAAGCGCAAGCAAGAAAAACTCGGTGGCGCCGGCTACTACTTTGCCCGCTCCCTTTTCAAAAACCAGAGGCTTGCCCAGGAAAACAACCATCGTTCCGTCGTCAAGCACATCGACCGTGCCCGGGCCTTCGTACGGAAACGTGAAACGCTCGAGCAGCACTGGAAACTCCAGCTTGCCCTCGCTGGCAACCAACTGATCTGATTCCGCCTGCGCGACATTGCAGCAAAGCAAAGCCAACGCAAGACACGCGAGCATTGCGCTCTTTTGCATGGCAGACTCCTTGTGTGAGGGCCGACTCCCCCGCTTTGATGAAACCGCACGATCGAAGGGGGGGGGGGGGGGATGCACCTTCGATCTGTTCCCAAATATAACACGTCATCGGCAGAATGCAAGCTGAATCGGACGTATTTCGAAACAATTCTGCAACACTGTGTCGCGGCTGGACGGGTCCATAGGCACGGAACGCTCCTAACTTCATATGAACGTTGGATTTGCGAGACACCGCCGACAAAGCGGGATTCCTTGTTGACATCACCATAAGGGGGTCTCGTCCGGGAAAAAACAGCCTCATTCCACTTCCCACAAAAAGGCGCTTAGCCCGTTTGCCGCCGGCCCGCCTGAATTGCATGTTCGATCGGGTACAGGAATGAGCAACGATACCAGTCCAACTTTGGCCAGGCTGCCCTTGCTGGCGGCGCGGGCACTCGCTCAGCACGGTTCAGCCGACGTGGCGATCTATCTGCCCGGCCCCGGCGGGCGCGCCCCCGTCCTCTACGGCCGGGCCAACGCCGGGCTCGAAGGCGCCGACTACGACCGGCTCCGCGAAAACGGCATCACCCATCTGCTCGTCAGCCACGACGAACTTCAGCGCTGCGAAACCTACCTCGAAGAACGACTGCACGACATTCTCGAAGACAGTTCGCTTGAACCTGTGCGCAAGGCGGAACTTGTGCAGCACGTCGGCGCATCCATCGCCGACGGGCTCCTCGGCGCCGACCAGAACGTCCGCAGCCTTAACCGCGCCGAAAGCCTGATCGACACCGTCATCGAGCGCGTGCTGGCCGACCCGGCCGTCGCCGCCGGACTGCTCCGCATGTGCGGGCACCATCGCTCCACCGCCGGACACATGTTCTCGGTGGCGCTGCTGGCGCTGCTGCTGGGCGCCGAGGTCTTCGGCCGGCAGCCGGACGTGCTCCGCGCGCTTGGTTTGGCCGGCATGCTCCACGACCTCGGCAAGACCGCCATCCCGCCCGAGGTGCTCAACAAGACGCTGCTCAGCCCGGCCGAGTACCGACTGATCCGGCATCACCCGATCGAATCCGTCCGCATGATCGGCAACCACCCCGAGGCGACGATGCTGGTGCGGCAGATGATCCTGCAGCACCACGAGCGCGTGGACGGGCGCGGCTATCCGCTCGGTGTCTCGGGCGCCGCGCTGCTGCCGGGCAGCAAGGTACTGGCCATCGTCGATTCTTATCACGCGCTGATCGGCCGGCGCAACTATCGACCGTCGCTGACGCCGGCCGAGGCCAATGAACAGCTTGGCCGGCAGGCGGGCCGTCAGTTCGACCCGCATATCTTCGCCTGCTGGCAGCGACTCTTCGAGCGAAGCTGGCGGACGCAGTTCGGCGTGATGATGAGCCCCATCGAGCAACACGCCGAGGCCGTCTCCTTCCACCGCGACCACTATCCCGCGCCGCCCGAGCCGAGCGTCCCGCGCCATCAGCCGCGCCAGTTCTGTCACGGACGGGCGTCCGTCCGCTGCTTCTACGCCGGCCGGCTCAGCGGCGTCACCGCCGCGCCAGACGATTTCGTCTCGCCGCTTCTCGATATCTCACGCCGCGGCATGTGCATCAACACGAACCATCCAATGTACTGCGGCGAGATCGTCCACGTGCACATCGACTCCGGCGTCAACAGCGTTTGGGCCAAGGGCGTCGTCCGCTGGTGCCGGCGCACGCCCGA
The DNA here is from genome assembly GCA_964571825.1 of uncultured Planctomycetales bacterium. Lineage (GTDB taxonomy): Bacteria > Planctomycetota > Phycisphaerae > UBA1845 > CAZNDQ01. The sequence goes on from CAZNDQ010000197.1 coordinate 4,506, forward strand.
CAAAGCGGGGTTCAAGACCGGATTTCAACTCACACACAGGTTGGACGCCGAGCAGGCCGGCCGGCGCGTCGAGGTCGCCGGACTTGGCGACCTGTTCAATCTCACCCGACTCACCGAACTGAGTTGAAGCGTGCGGGGGCCGCTCAGACTGCCTGCGCGGCGCCGGTGTGCGCGCGCTCCCCCGACCCGCACCGCACCTCGTGCGCCGCAAGGATAACGTCCACCGCCTGCTCCGTTGTCATCCGGTCAGTGTTGATCACCAGATCGAGCCGCGTTGCGTCATTCGCCTCGACGTGAAAGTGCTGGCGGATGAACTCGCCGCGCTCCTGCTCCAGCCGCGCGATCTGCGCCCGCGCCTCCTCGATCGGCATCCCCGTCCGCTGTGCAAAACGACCGGCGCACGTCTCCTCCGCCGCCACAAGCCCCACGCGCAGCCCCATCGTTCGCGGCAGGATGAGGTCCGCCGCGCGCCCAAGAAATACCGCGCTGCCCTGCCGCGCCAGCGAGAGCACCGACTCGCTCAGCCGCCGGAAATAGTCGTTGCGCGAGAACGTCGAGTGCATCAGCGACCGCAGCGTCTCCTCGCACCAACTGATCCCCCGTTCGTCCAGCGACTCGTACACCTGCCGCCGCAGCCGGTCGTCGCCGGCCATCGCGTTGAGGATCTGCTTGTCCAGCACCGGCCAGCCGAGCCGCTCGCCCAGCAGTTCGGCCACGTCCTGCCCGCCCGCGCCGACCCGCCGCGTCAGCGTGATGAAGTCCGCGACGTCCGGCGGCGACGGCTCCGCAGATGCCAATCGTTGTTCGCGCGCCAGCTCCCAGTTGCGCAGTTGCCGTTCGACCACCCGGGCCAGCGCCGGACTGTCTGTGATGCGGAAACTTGACATGTCGCACCTCCTCGGCCGATGCCCCTCCGGCCACTTGGATGATGCGGTTAGGGCGCGGTCCTCACCCTGGCACCCGTGACGCCCCTTCATCAGATAATAGGATGCGCCTGCGCTGCGAATCCAATGGCACTTCTTCGAATCCGGCTATTCCCCGCCCGGCCGCTCGAACGTGTACAGCCACCAGCGCCTTTTGGCGCTGGTCGCCGACCGCGCCTTCCGCTCGCAGTACAGCACCATTTCGCTCCCACAGACCGTCCGCACGCGGAAGTAGTGCCGCCGCAGGTATTGTTCGCCGTGAAAACGCCCAATCTCCGGCCCGGACTCCTTCCACTTGCCCAGCACCTCTGCCACTTCGAATCGCTGCCCCCTCCACGAGAACGCCCGCGGTAGCCCCGCCAGCCCCCGCCCCATGTCCCCCGCGTCAAACGAGCCCGGCACCGGGTCGATTGCCTCGCTCACCAGCTCCGGATGCTGTTCTTCCATCTGAACCGCCTTTGACATGGAAGCCTCGGAGGCCCCGACCGCCGCGAGAGTGGCGGATTGTTCACACGTAAGTATAGCACATTTAGCAAGTTAGCGGAAACCAGGTAAACGATTGACAATCTTTGGCCGAGGGATACCGTAGCGGCTTTCCGCGGCCCGAGAAGGGACCTCCCGCGCCGCGCAATCCCCTCGGGAGAGACACTGCGATGCGCGTCCTCATGCTGGGTTGGGAGTTTCCGCCGTTCATCTCCGGCGGCCTCGGCACCGCCTGCCACGGCCTCACCAAGGGCCTCGACAAGATCGGCGTCCAGGTGCTCTTCGTCCTGCCGCGCCCCGTCGCCGCCGAGAACGCTTCGCACGTGACCCTGATCACGCCCTGCGCTGCGCCCGCCCTCTCTCTGGGCGAGGAAAGCTACGAGCGCGAGGGCAACGGCGGCACGCAGGCCGGGTTCCGCGTCGAGCACGGGCTGGTCCGCTTCCACCCGGTCGATGTCGCGCTCTTTCCCTATGCTCGACCGGAGAACATTGGCACGGCCGAGTCTCCCGTCCTCTTCGAGGGGACCGGCACGGAGTGGTACCAGGTTCTCGTCGGTTCCGGCGCCGGCGGTGCCACACCGCGCCGCGTCGTCGCCCCGGCCGCCGCCCCCGGCGCGCCGCCGCAGACCATCGCCCCCGTCGCCCCGATTCGCGGCGACCACTACGCCGGCGACCTCTTCTCCGAAGCCGAGCGCTACGCCCGTCTCGTCGTCGCCATTGCCCGCCGCGAGCAGTTCGACGTCATCCACGCCCACGACTGGATGACGTTCCCCGCCGGTGCGGCCGTCGCCGACGCCACCGGCAAGCCGCTCGTCGTGCACGTCCACTCCACCGAGTTCGACCGCAGCGGCGAGCACGTCAACCAGCGCATTTACGACATCGAACGCATGGGCATGCACCGCGCCCGCCGCATCATCGCCGTCAGTTTCCTTACTCGAAACGTCCTGATGACCCGTTACGGCATCGATGCCGGCAAGATCCGCGTCGTCTATAACGCGCTTGACCAGGACGACGGCCCACGCGAGACGGTGCACGACGTCATCCGCCCCAATGAGAAGATCGTTCTCTTCCTCGGCCGGATCACGATGCAGAAAGGCCCCGAGTACTTCCTCATGGCCGCGAAAAAGGTGCTCGAGCGCTTCACCAACGTCCGCTTCATCATGGCCGGTTCTGGCGACATGATCACGCGCAGCATCCAGATGGCCGCCGACATGGGCATCGGCCACAAGGTCCTCTTCACCGGCTTCCTCCGCGGACGCGACGTCGAGCGCGTCTTCCGCATGGCCGACCTCTACGTCATGCCCTCCGTCTCCGAGCCCTTCGGCATCGCTCCGCTCGAAGCCATGTCGCACGACGTGCCGGTGCTCATCAGCAAGCAGTCCGGTGTCTCCGAAGTCCTCACGCACGTGCTCAAGGTCGACTTCTGGGACGTCAATGCCATGGCCGACAAGATCCTCGCCGTGCTGCGCCACCCACCCCTGCAACTGACGCTGCGCCACCACGGCACCTTCGAAGTGCGCAAGTTGCGCTGGG
>CAZNDQ010000198.1:0-7373 GCA_964571825.1 uncultured Planctomycetales bacterium
GGTTCAAGTTCAGCACCTACGCCTGCCGGGCCATCCTCAAGAGCTTCTCGCGCGTGGCCATGCGGGCCAGCCGCTACAACGGGCTGTTCCCCGTCGAGTTCGACCCGACGCTGGAAAAGAGCGACTACCTCGACCGCAAACGCGAGAGCGTCGTCGTCCACTGCGTCGAGGAGCTGCGCCAGATCCTCGAGGAGAATCTGGCCGGGCTCAACAACGTCGAAGAGCGGGTGATCCGCGAACGCTTCGCGGTTCAGCCGGCCGACTGCGCTGAAGAAGCCGTGCCCAAGACGCTCGAACAGGTCGGGGCGCTGATTGGCGTGACCAAGGAACGCGTCCGCCAGATCCAGAACAAGGCGCTGCAGAAGCTCAAGCTCGTGCTCGAGGACGACATCCTCGCGGCGTAAACGCCACCATCGCAGATGAATCTACTCATCGGCCGGTCCGCCCCGTGTGGACCGGCCGATTCTGTTCTTGCGCCGCCGCCGCGCTTGTTACAAGCCGCTTACACGCCGCTGCTGTTCCGGCGTTCATAATTGTGTGTGGATCAGTCGGACCCCTGCCAAGGAGACTTCCCATGCACACGATCGCCGTAATGTTTCAATGCCTGCCGCTGGTGATGGCGTCGCCGGGCGGTGAACCGCTCGAGACGCCGGGCAAGGTGGATGCGGTGACGGTCTATCGTGGCCAGGCCCTCGTGACGCGGCTCGTCGACGTGCCGCGCGCGCCCGGCCTGCAGGAGATCGTCGTCACCGGCCTGCCCGAGCACGTGCTGCCCGGCAGCATTCACGCCGAGTCGAGCCCCGGCGTGGAGATCCGCTCGGTGCGCTACCGTGGCCGCCCGGTCGTCGCGGACGTAAATGAGGAGGTGCGGCAGATCGATCAGACGATCCGCGACATTCAGGACCGCATCGACGCCGTGCAGCGGCTCACGGCGCTGGCCGGCGAGCGAAAGGCGTACCTCGACAAGCTGGAGCAGTTCAGTGCGATCAGCGCCGGCGTCGAGCTGTCGCAGGGCGTGCTCAACGCCGAGACGCTGGAGCGGCTCTCGGAGTACATGAAGACCGAGCGGCGGGCACTGGTCGATGAGGAACTGCGGCTGGGCATCGAGAAGCGGGCGCTGGAAGAATCGCTGCGCGTGGAGCAGCGCCGGCGAGGCGAGCTGACGGCCGGGTCGGCGCGGACGGCACGCGAGGCGGTCCTCTTCGTCCAGGTCCACCAGCCGGAAGAGGCGGCGCTGCGACTGCGCTATCTGGTGGACAAGGCGAACTGGACGCCGTCGTACAACGTGCGAACGGAGGGCCAACGCCGCGCGCTGACCGTCGAGTACAGCGCGTCGATCCAGCAGATGAGCGGGGAGGACTGGGGGGACGTGGCCATGACGCTGTCGACGGCGACGCCGACGTTGACGGCGAAATCGCCGGAGCTGTCGGCGCTGCTGATTACGTTGTCGTCGCAACAAACGGAGCTGCAGCAGCAGGCTGCCGGAAAAGGGTACGCGTTCTCGCGCATGGAACTGGCGACTCGGCAACGCCAGGTTGAGCATGAGGGCGTGTCACAGGTCATCTACGACATCGCGGCGCCGACAAGCAACTCGAAAGCGTACTTCGACAAAGAACTTAACGAAGTCGCCAATGATATCCAGATACTCGATCTGATGGCGGGTGAGAGGGTCCGACCGGGCGAAACCAAAATCGGTACGGACGAGGGTTACAGCGTCGTCTACCAGGTGGCGTCACGCACCTCCCTGCCCAGCCGCGCCGATCGCCAGCTCATCCAGATCGCCTCGCTGCCGATGGAGGGCGAGTTCTACAAACTCGCCGTGCCCGTACTGACGAGCTACGTCTACGACGAGGCGAGCGTCGTCAACACGAGCCCGATGGTGCTGCTCGCCGGGCCCGTGTCCACCTACGTCAATGGCGAGTTCGTCGGTCAGGCCGAGCTGCCCACCGTCGCCGCCGGAGAGCGCTTCACGGTCGGCTTTGGCATCGACTCCTCGCTCCGCGCCGGGCGCGAGCTGGTCAAGCGGAAGGACGATTCGCAGGGCGGCAACCGCATCGTCGATTTTACCTACCGGCTGACGGTGGAGAACTTCGGCACGGATCCGACGTCGGTGTGCATTCTCGACCGGCTGCCGACGGCGCGCGGCGACGGCAAGGCCATCAGGATCACCCTGACCTCGCCGGGTGAGCACGTCTTTGCCGGTGCGCAGGCGACTGACGCCGACCGCAAGAACGGCATGCTCCGCTGGCAGACCGATGTGCCGCCGCAGGCGGCCGGCGCCGACGCGGCCGCGATCGAGTACCAGTTCCGCCTCGAATACGACCGCCAGATGTCGATCGTGGGCATGACGCAGTTGTAGCGAGCGCACCCTCGCGGTGCGTGCAGGACCACGGCTTTCGCACAGACATGAAAGGAGTGCACATCGTGAAGACGACAGAAGGCTTCGTCGCCATGGCGACAATGTTGTTCGCAATGATCATCGATCAATCGGCCAGCGGGCAGACCGTGGCCGGCGGTGGCGAACCGGGGTTTGCCTCCAACATCATCGTTCCGCAATCGCGGGCGTTTCACGTTACCGGTGCCGCGGAACTCGAGATCACGGAGGTGCTTGCCGGCGTTGTCATCTACGAGCAGGTGGCCACCACGACCATTGACATCCAGATCAGGAATCTGACCCGTCGACCGACGCAAGCGGAGATCCTGCTCCCCGTACCGGGAGGAGTCACGATTCGCGGCTTCGCCTTCGACGGCGGGGCGTCCAGATCCGGCGCAACACTGATGCCGAAATCTGAGGCCAGGTCCGCATACAAGGCCATCGTCGCCAAGACGCGCGATCCGGCGTTGCTGGAGTTTCTTGATTGCAGCATGATCCGATCGAGCGTTTTTCCTGTGTCGGCTGCGGGCACACAGCGAATCCGCGTGACCTACGAACAGATCCTCCCGCGCGACGGGCAGCAGGTTCAGTACACGCTTCCAAGAAGCGAGAAGCTGATGGGTTCACCTCCATGGAGCATTACGGCGAGAATCCAGTCCAGGATGCCGATAACGGCGGTCTACTCACCGTCGCATGAGCTGGAACGCAAGCGCACGGGTCCCGGCGAAGTCTCGGTCCGCACGGAGCGCGACGCCGCACCCGGGTCGTTTCATCTCTTCTATGCTGTGAATGCGGACGGACCCGAGGCCTCGGTCCTGAGCTACGCGCGGCCGGGCGACGAAGCGGGGTACTTTCTCCTCTTGCTGGGGGCGCCGCCGCCGATCGGCATGGAAGGCGTCGGAGTCGGCCGCGAGGTCACACTTGTCATTGATCACTCGGGCAGCATGAGTGGCAACAAGCTGGAGCAGGTACGGGCGGCCGCTTTGCAGGTTCTCGGCGGGCTGAATGATGGCGAAGCCTTCAACATCATCGCCTACAACCACCGCATCATGTCATTGTCGGGCGAGGCCGTCATCAAGACCGCTTCGACGGAACGCGACGCGCGTTCCTTTCTCAACGCCTTGCGCGCAGAGGGCGGAACGGATATCCACAGCGCACTCGTCAACGCTCTGAGCGCTCCGGCGCGAAAGGGGATGTTGCCGATCGTGCTGTTTCTGACGGACGGCCTGCCGACGGTCGGTGAGACTGCGGAGTTAACGATTCGGCGGGTAGCAAAGGATCGAAACCCCTTTTCACGCCGCATCTTCACATTCGGTGTGGGCGTGGATGTCAACGCCCCGCTGTTGAGCATTCTTGCCAGCGAGACTCGCGGCACACCCACGACCGTCCTGCCGGAGGAGGACGTGGAGGTCAAGGTCGCAAAGGTGTTCGGGCAACTCAAGGGGCCGGTGTTGACGGACGCCCGCTTCGAGCTGACCAGCCAGAACGGTGGGACGCGATTGTCCGATCTGATGCCCAGGCGGCTGCCGGATCTCTACAAGGACGACCAAATTGTGCTGCTGGGGCGTTATTTCGGCACCGCGCCTGTCGAGCTGCTTCTCCAGGGACAGTACCTGGGCGAACCGCGCACTTTCCGCGTCCGATTCGATCCGACGCGCGCTTCGTCGCGCCATGACTTCATTCCTCGGTTATGGGCGAGCCGGCGCATCGGCGAATTGTCAGATGAAATCCGGCAGCTCGGGGCCGACCACGTTACCGGATTTGGCTCCGCGATCGACTCGCGGATCGCCCGCCTGACCGAAGAGATTGTGCGTCTGGGGACGGAATTCGGTATCCTCACCGAATACACCGCGTTCCTGGCGCTGGAAGGCACGGATCTGAGCCGGCGCAGCGAAGTCCTCACGCAGGCGCGACGCAATTTCCAGGATCGAGCCATCATGACGCGCAGCGGGCTCGGCGCAGTCAGCCAGACGGCAAATCTCGCCAGCCAGAGTCAGCAGAGCGTGATCAACATGACGAACAGCCTCGTCAACGAGCGGATGGAACGCGTCGACTATCTGACCGTACAGCAGGTTCACGGTGGAGCGTTCTATCGCCGCGGTGGACAGTGGCTGGATGCTCGCATCGCGAGCCGGCCCGGGACACCGCGACCTTCCCGGATCGTCACGTTTGGCACATCCGAGTTTGACCAATTGGCCGACCGCCTCGCTGCCGCTGGAAGGCTGAGCGTTCTGGCACTCGACGGAGAAGTGATGCTGGAACTCGATGGTGAGATGGTGCTTGTTCGTGGCCCGCAGGCGGCCCCGTAACACTCGGGCGGGAAGTCGTGCGATAATGGCGGCACGTCGGCCGCCTGGAAAGAGTTTGGCGCCCGGCGTGAAGAGGAAATCGACGTGATACGACGTCGCATCCTGGTGATCGAAGACGATTCGGCCATCCGCCGCGGGCTCGCCGACGCGCTGACCCTGTCGGGCTATGAAGTGATCGAGGCCGCGCGGGGTGACAGCGGGCTGGAGTCGGCCGTGGGCGCCGCCTACGACCTGCTGCTGCTCGATCTGGTACTCCCACGACGCGACGGGCTGTCGATCCTGGAGGAGGTGCGGCGCGTCCGCCCCACGACGCCGGTGATCATTCTCACGGCCCGCGGCGAGGAGGACGAGCGCGTGCGCGGCTTCCGCCTCGGCGCCGACGACTACGTCGTCAAGCCGTTCAGCCTGCAGGAACTCCTCGCGCGGGTGGAGGCGGTGCTGCGGCGCTCGCCCGAGCGTCCGCTCGAAGTGCGCCTCGTCCGTTGGCCCGGAGGCGAGGTCGATCTCGCGCGGCGCGAGTTGACAACGCCCGACGGCCGCCGGGTCGAACTCTCCGAGCGCGAACGTGACGTCTTGCGTTACCTGGCCGCGAACGCGACGCGCACCGTCAGCCGCGCGGAGCTGCTCCAGCGCCTCTGGCAATGCGATCCGCGCGGCGTCGAGACACGCACGATCGACATGCATGTGGCGCGCCTGCGCGAGAAGCTGGGCGACGACCCCGCCGACCCGTCCGTCGTGCTTACCGTCCGCGGACAGGGGTACAAGATCGGCGACGTGGAGGTCGCATGAAACGTCCTTGGCATGTTGCCCTGGCCTTCGGCGGATGCCTCGTGCTGCTGCTGGCGGCGATTGTCTGGCTCAGCACCACCGTCCTGCGCCTCGAACGTGCCGAGCAGGCGGCGCGGCGCGAGGCGGCCCTCGAGGAAAGCATGCGCCTGGCGCTGTGGCGGATGGACTCGGCGCTCTCGGCGCTGATCGCGCAGGAGCGTGCGCGGCCGTACTTCATGTACCGCCCATTTTATCCCGCGGAGGCGGCCTACACGCAGATGTTCGCGCAGCCGGAGGTGCGGGAGGTGTGGATTGCCTCGCCGCTCCTCGCGCCGGACAGTGAGTTCGTTCGCCTCTATTTCCAGTTTGTGCCCAACGGACGCCTGACCTCACCGCAGGTGCCGGAGGAACGGCAGTTGGAGCTGGCCGTGCCGGCGTACGTCAGCGCGGAGGAACTCGACGCGGCCGCGGCGGACTTGGCATCGCTGACCCACGGCCTCCAGCGCGAGCAACTCGTTGCCGCGCTCCCCGCCGTGACGGCGCCGGCGCCGTCTGTCGTGCGCGATCCACGTACCGCGCAGGCGCCGTCGGGCCACGGGTCCGTGCCGCTGCAGCGCCCCGAGCAGGTTCAGTCCGAGCAGCAGTTGGAGCAAACTCAGTCGCAAGAGGGAGAGAACGAATCGCAGCGCGCGGATTACAAGGGCATGTCCCAGATCGCGCTGAACGCACGGGAGTTTGCGGCCCGGCATCAGCAATTACAGGCCATGCCGATTCAACAGCAGCGGCAGATGAGCAACACGCCTGAGTTCCTCGACACGGCGCCAAACGTTGCCGAGGGGCCGTTCGTGCCGTTGTGGGCAGATGGCCGCCTACTTCTCGCGCGGCGCATCCTCATCGGCGACGACGAGTACGTCCAGGGCTGCTGGATGAACTGGGAGGCGCTGCGGCCGTGGCTGCTCTCGCTCGTGGCCGATCTGCTCGCCGAGGCCGACCTGGAGCCGGCGGCGGATGCGCCGGCGGACTCGGCCGAGCGGCGCCTGGCGGGCCTGCCGCTGCGCCTGGTGGGCGGACGGCCGCTCGCCGCGGCGGTGGTGCCGGCTGCGCCCCTCTGGCCGATGCTCTCCGCCGCGTGGGCCTGCGTCCTCGTCGCCGCGGTCGCCGTCGCCGCGCTGCTCATCGGCGCGATCGTACTCAGCGAACGCCGCGCGGCATTCGTCTCCGCCGTCACGCACGAACTGCGCACGCCGCTGACGACGTTTCGATTGTATACCGACATGCTGGCCGGCGGGCTCGTTGCCGACGAGAACCAGCGGCGCGCCTACCTCTCCGTCCTTGCCGCCGAGGCGTCGCGCCTCGGCCACCTCGTCGAAAACGTGCTCGCTTACGCCCGGCTCGAACGACGCAACCTCCCCGCACGCGCCGAACCGATCGCCTGCGATGCTCTGATCGAACGCCTGGCCGGGCGCCTGCTTGAGCGCGCGGCCGAGGCACGGATGACCATCGAGGTGGACTGCACCGAGGTGCAGGGACTTCGCGTACGCGCGGACGTCGGCGCCGTCGAGCAGATTCTCTTCAATCTCGTCGACAACGCCTGCAAGTACGCCTCGCGCGCTCAGGATCGTCGCATAATCCTGAGCGCGCGGGGAACGAAGCGGGCGGCGATCCTGAGCGTGACCGACCATGGACCGGGGCTTGATGGCGTCCGCCGCGGGCGGCTGTTCCGCCCGTTCGAGAAATCGGCAACGGACGCGGCCAACTCGGCCCCGGGCGTCGGGCTCGGCCTGGCGTTGAGTCGGCGATTGGCGCGGGCGATGCAAGGCGACCTGCACTACGTCGGCGGCCCGACCGGCGCGCGTTTCGATCTGTCCCTCCCGCTGGCGGACGGCTGAGCAATGGGGTCGGACGCGAAAAACGGACCCGGC
>CAZNDQ010000199.1:0-7326 GCA_964571825.1 uncultured Planctomycetales bacterium
CCCTCCCGCCTGCTCCCCCCTCGACTTCGCCGCGCGCACCGGCCTCCTCGACGCCCGCGCCCTCCTCGTCCACGTCAATTACATCACCGACGCCGAACTCGATCGTCTCGCGCGCTCAGCCTGCCCCGTCGCCTTCTGCCCGCGCAGTCACCGCTTCTTCGCCCACGCGCCCCACCGCTTCCGCGAGTTGCTCGCCGCCGGCGTCCCCGTCGCCCTCGGTACCGACAGCCTCGCCAGCAACGACACTCTCTCCATCCTCGACGAGTGCCGTTTCCTGCTCGACCAGCACCCCGACCTGTCCCCCGACACCGTCCTCCACATGGCCACGCAGCACGGCGCCGCCGCCCTCGGCCTCGACGACCGCGGCACCCTCGCCCCCGGCCGCCTCGCCGATTTCACCATCGTCCCCACCGACGCCGCCAACCCCACGGCCGCTCTCGAAGGCGCCCTCCGCACCGGCCGACCCCCTTCCGACCTCGTCATCGGCGGGCAGTTCGCCCTCCGCCACGGTACCCTCTGCCCTCTGACTTCTGACCTCTGACCTCTGATCTCTGTCTTTTTTTCGCCTCCCGTTGGACCAATCCCCTCCGCGCTCCATACGCTTGATGAAACCACAGCGGGCGCCTGCCGACGTGCGTACCTCGCAGGTGACCCAGGGCGGCCCGCGGCCCGGCTCACCGTCAAACTCCAACCTTGGGAGACCCGCCATGCACACCCCCAACAACCCGCTGCTCAATGGAATCCTGATGACTTCTTTGCTCGCCGCCGCCGCCCTCGCCGTACCCCCGGCCGCGCCAATCCCGCCGGCCTCATCGCGCCGCGCGCAGCCCGCCGCCTCGTCGCGCCCGGCCGCCGACGCCACCGAGCCAACGAGCGTCAGCGCCTGGCTCGCTCAACCCATCGACCGCATCGAATGGGACGACAAACCGTTCGACGAAGTGATCGCCTGGCTCCGCGACCTGCCCGGCGAAATGAACATCGACGTCAACTGGTACGCTCTCGAACTCGCCGGCGTCGACCGCGAGGCCCCCGTCTCGCTGCACTACCGCCGCGTCCCGCTCCGCGTCGTCCTCGACGCCGCCCTCCGCCACGCCGGCCGCGACGTCGAACTCGGCATCCTCGCCGTCGACAACGTCCTGCGCATCTCCACCGCCGACGAGTTCCGCCAACGGCTGGTGGTCCGCGCCTATCCCGTCGCCGACCTGCTCCACCGCGTCCGCGCGTTCAACGAGCCCCCCTCTCTCAACGTCGATGGCTTGCAACAGACCAGCTACGGCGGCGACCAGAGCGGCCGGCCCGGCACAGTCTGGTCCGGCGGCGGCGAGGAGAACCTGCCCCTCGACCCTGACCAGCGCCTCGCCCGACTTATCGAGGTCATCGTCAACACCATTGAGCCCCAGACGTGGTCGCAGAACGGCGGCCCCGGCACGATCGAGTTCTTCAATGACCGCATTGTCGTCAACAACACCCTCGCCGTGCACGAACGCCTCGCCGGCCCGCTCGGAACCGGGGCGCATTGACCCCCGCCTGCCGCGCCCGGCTAGGCCCCCGGCCCGCGGATGCCGCCCCATCCGCTTCCGGCTGAACTGCCCGCCCCGTCTCCGCCGAAATACAGCAGGGACGGCCAGCGCAACCGGCGCCAAACGCGGTGGACCTTCTCGCCGCGTCCGGTATAATTAAACGGTCCGGCAAAGCGCGGGAACCCGCCGGAGTCACCCCGCCATGAACCCCCGGGCAGCCCGCGAACCCGGAATGCGGAAAACCCGCCGCGCCAAAAACGGAGCCCTCTTCATGGACACCAAACTCGCTCGATTCACTGGAATCATCGTCGCCGCCCTGACACTCGTTGCCTCGGCCGCCCTCGCCGACAGCGCAACCAACCGCAACGGCCAGTCCACCGTCGGCGACCTCGGCCGCCGCTTTCAGCGCGACCGCCAGCGCTACGTCCGGCACGCCCAGCTCTCCCCCATCCAGGCCTGGCTGGATCAGGAGATCGCCGAAGTTGACTGGGACGAACGCTCCTTCGAGGAAATCATCGACTGGCTCCGCGAACTGCCCGGCGAGATCAACATCGACCTCAACTGGCTCGTCCTCGAAGGCGCCGGCGTTGACCGCGAGGCCCCCGTCACGCTCAGATTCAAGAAGATCAGGCTCGCCATTCTGCTCGACAAGATCCTCAAGCAGGCCGGCGGCGACATCCATCTCGGCTATCGCGGCATCGGCAATGTCCTCGAAATCTCCACCGCCGAGGACTTCGACAGCCGCTTCGTCATCCGCACCTACCCCGTCACCGACGTCGTGCGCGTCATCGTCAACTTCGACCAGTCGCCCAGCATTCAGCTCAGCCAGCTCCAGCAGGCCCAGTACGGCGGCGGCGGCGGCGGCGGAAACGCCTCCAACCTCTTCTCCGACGACGACGACGACGAAGAGGACACCGAACTGAGCGAGCGCATGCAGGCGCTGATTGACAACATCGTCCAGGTCGTCGAGCCCAGCAGTTGGCAACAGAACGGCGGACTCGGCACCATCGTCTTCGTCAACGACGTCCTGGTCGTCAACAACTCGATCAAGGTCCACGAAACGCTCGGCGGACCCGTCCGCCTGACCGCGCGCGATCGCTACTGATCGGATTTCGATGATCGTCGGATATGAACGCGGCGTGGGGCGATCGCCTCACGCCGATTTGTTTTCCAGCGCCCGTCGCACCGCCTCGCCCAGCGCCGCGGCCGTCACTCCGTTCACCACGCACGTCTTGTAGGCGTTCGTCACGCCGTGCTCGATCCGAAGCTGCGCCGGCCGCAACCCCAGACGCCGCGCCAGCAGCGCGATCACCGCCGCGTTCGCCCGACCCCGCTCCGCCGGCGCCGCCACCGCCACCTTGAGCGCCCCGTCCAACGCCCCCATCAACCGGTCGCGCGACGACCCCGGAACCACCTTCAGCCGCAGCCCCGCTCCGTCATCGGTTGCGAACACCTCGATCATCGACGTCGCCCACGCGCTCAGCTCCCGGAGCCCGAATCCGACGGCCGCTCCGCCGCCTGCGACTGCGCCGCGGGTGTCGCCGCCGTGCCGGCCTCATCCCAATCCGGGCGCTGCACCTCCACCTTCGTCACCACCACGATCGCCGCTTCTCCCTTGCCCTCTTTGTACCCTGTCACGCGCACCTGCTCCTGCGGCCGCACGTCCTCGAACCGCGCCAGCTTCCCGTTGATGAACACCTCGGTCGTCTCCGACACCCGCCCGTTGATCACGACCTCTTTGTTCCGCTTGGAGTTGAACCAGCGCATCGACACCTCGCCCGTCCGGGCGTCGATCGACTCGGCTGTGCCCTCCAGCACGTACTGCTTCCGCCCCTCATCCTCGCCCTGACAGCCGCCCAGCGCCACGACCGCCAGCCCCAGCGCCACCACCCCGGCCCGTCTCCACGTCCAATGCTCCCGCATGGCAAACCTCCCGCTCTGCTCCGCCTGACGCGAAGCAATGATTGCCGCAATCGTACTGGCGCCCCCGTTCTCCGTCCACGTTTCCAATGCTGGCGCGCGCCCGCCGCGCGGCTTGTGTTCAAGCGCCCCACCCCTCCGTGTCGATGACCATTGGAATCGAGGGACCCCATGCCCATCGCCCTTCCCGCACCGCAGGCCCGCGCCTCCGTCCTCACCGAACCTCCCTGTCTCACCGTCATGTATCACTACGTCCGCCCCGGCACCGACCTCGCCGGCGCGCTGCCGCCCGAACGCTTCCGTGAACACCTTGACCGCCTGCAAGCCCAGCGCCGCCTCATCGACATCGATGCATTCCTGCGCTTTCTCCGCAGTGAGGGCGATCTGCCGCGCGGCGCAGCTCTGCTCACTTTTGACGACGGCCTGCGCGATCACCTCGATGTCGTCCTGCCCGAACTCCGGCGCCGCGGCCTGGCCGCCGGCTTCTTCGTCCAGACCGACCCGACCGAAGACCGCTGCCTCGAGGCCGCCCACATCAACCATCTGCTCCTCGCCGCCATGCCGTTCGAAACGCTGCTCGACCGTTTCGAGCGCGCGCTCGACCGGCTGCGGCCGCACGACCGCCTCGCCGCGTTTGTCGACGAGCGCCTGGCCCGCCGCCTCTATCACTACGAAACACCCGCCCGCGCCGCCTACAAGTACGCCATCGCCTTTGGGCTTCCCATCGATCTGCGCGACCGGCTCCTGGCCGACCTCTTCCGCCAATTCGTCGGCGATCCGGACGAATGGGCGGCGCGACTCTACCCCACCTGGGATGAATGGCGCAATGCACAGGCGCTCGGCATGCACGTCGGCGGACACTCCCATCGCCACGATCCTTATACGCGGCTGTCGCCCGAGCAGCAGCGCCGCGACGCGCGGCGCTGCGCCGCCATCCTCGCCGAGCGCCTGGGATCTCGCCCGCGCGCCTTCGCCTGGCCCTACGGCCGGTGCGACGACGACGCCTGCCGCGCCCTCGGCGCCGCGGGTTTCGTCGCCGCCTTCTCCACCGAGCCACCCCAGCCCGGCGGTGCCGTCGATCCCTGGCGCCTCCCGCGCCTCGACTGCAATCGCCTCGAAGCGTACCTCAGCGAGGGGCCGCATGAGCGCTGTGACGACCGTCGCTGAACGCCGCCGCTGCGACGCCTGCGGCCGCGCCAACGCCGCCGACGCCCTCTTTTGCACGCGCTGCATCGCCCCGCTCCGTGTCACGCGACTGGCCGAACTCGATCACGACGACCTCCGCGTTTGTGCTCAGGCGCTGGCCGACGTGCTCGGCCCGCTCCGCGCCGCCGCAGCGCCGCCGCTTGCGCCGCCCGATACCGAACTGCTTTCCGCCTACCTCGAGATGTACTGGCTCCGTCCCGAGACCGCCCTCTGGCAGACGCTCGACGCCCGGGCCGTCCGCGCGCTGTTGCCCGCCGGACTGCGCCCCCCGCTGCTCGACCTCGGCTGCGGCGACGGCACGCACACGGCCCTGCTCTGCGGCATGCGCTTCGACGAACGCTTCGATGCCTACGCTGCGCTCGATCTCGCCGCTGCCGACATCTTCGACGCACACTGCGCGGCCGACTGGCGCCCCCGGGTCGTCCGCCGCGGAACGCCCGTCGACCTGGCCATTGATATCCGCGAGAACATGGTGCGTCGCGCCGCCGCGCTCGGCGCGCACCGCCGCGTCCTGCGCGCCGACGCCACCGCGCTGCCGCTGGCTGACGCGTCCGTCGGAACCGTGTACAGCAACATCCTCCGCGACCTGCCCGACGACGCCTGCGGGGCCGCCCTCGCCGAAGTCGCCCGCGTCCTCCGCCCCGACGGCCGGCTGATCCTCCCCGCTCCGACCCCGCATTGGCGCCAAGCGCTCTACTTCCACCCCTGCGCCGCCCGCTATGCCGCGCAGGGCCGCCGGCGCGACGCGGAGCGGTTCACCAGACTCGACCGCGGCCGCAGCGTCTCCTTCGCCCAGCAGATCGACCGCACCGCCTGGCAGCGCCGCCTCGCCCACGCCGGACTCGAAATCATCGGCGAGCGCCCGACGCATTCCGCCGCCGTCGTGCGCTTCTGGGATGTCGGGCTCCGCCCTTTCGCCGTACCGCTGTTGCGTTTCGTCAACCGGCTCGATCCGGCTGCCCGCCTGCTCGTCAAACGCAGCCTCTGCGCCGTTCTGATGCCCGTCCTCGCCCGCTTCCTCTCCGCTGGCGTGCCCGCCGATCCGGTCGCTCATACGATGTATCTGGTCGCCCGCGGATCGCGCCGCGCCCCGCGGACCTGAACCGCCCCGCACACCCGTTGGAGGTCCGCCGTGTTCATCGGATACGTTCGCTACCCGGATGGCTCAGCCGAAACGCTTTCCTCTCTCGACTCCGTCCCTGCCTGCCTGCAGCGCGACGGTGCGGTTCTCTGGCTCGACTTCGAGGCCCCCGCCGAGGCCGACCTCCGCCGCGTCGCCCAGTGGTTCAGCCTCGACCCCGACGCCATCGACGACTGCCTGCTCGGCGCGCAACGCCCCCGCATGGACGAGTTCGACGATCATGTCTTTCTGCTGCTCTACGGCATGCTCGCCGCCGAGGACCGGACGTGCATCGAGCTGCGCAAGCTCGCCGCCTTCTGCGGCAACAGCTACCTCATCACCGCCCATCCCGAGCCGCTGCGCACCATCGGCGAGATGCGCACGCGCTGCGGCCGAAGCCCCGCCCCCATCCTCGCCCGCGGCGCCGACTTCGTCCTCTACTCCATCGTCGACGGAATGGTCGACAAGTATCAGCTCATCGCCGACCGCCTCGAGGAACGCATCGAGGAACTCGAGGACCGTTCGCTCACCTCCGCCGCCGACGATGCGATCCTGCCGCCCCTGATCGACCTGCGCCGCGAGTTGATCGATCTCCGCCGCTTCGCCGCCTCACAGCGCGAACTCGTCCTCCCGCTCGCCCGCGGCGAATGTGACTACATCGCCGAATCCCTCGAACAGCGCTTCAACCACGTCTATCACCATCTCACCGATGTCGTCGAGGCGCTCGACAGCCTGCTCGAACGCCTACACGGAATCCGCGAGAACTACCACACCGCCCTCACCGTCCGCATCAATGACGTGATGAAAACCCTCACCCTCTTCGCCGCGATCCTCCTGCCAATGTCCGTGGTTGCCGGCATCTACGGCATGAACCTGCAAACCTGGCCCTCCGACAAGTCGCCCTGGGGCTTCTGGCTCGTGCTCGGCGCGATGGCGCTGCTCGCCGTGGCGATGTTCCGGCTCTTCCGCCGCAAACGCTGGCTGTAAACGGCCGCTCAGGCCGGCGCGGGCCCCTCCCGGTCGACCGCGCCCCCCGCGCGACCGGCCTCGTCCGACCCCCGCAGCCCCTCCACCGCGAGCGGCTGCCCGATCGAGCGAATGTGCACGTCCATCTGCGGAAACGCAATCTCGATCCCCGCTCGTCTGAACTCGTCGTGGATCGCCATTCGCAGCCCGTTGATCACGTCCAGAACGTGATCGCGATTCGCCAGAAACACCCGCAGCTCGAAATTCAGCGCGCTGTCTCCGAAGGCCAGGAAAATCACGTGCGGCGCCGGGTCCGCCAGAACGTGCCGGTTCTCCGACGCGATCTTCAGCAGCAGGTCGTGCGCCTGCTTCGTGTCCGACCCGTAGGCGATCCCCACTGGAATCACGATCCGCAGACTCGTGTCCGACAGCGTCCAGTTCTTGAACTCCCCCGTGATGAACTGCTTGTTCGGCACCACCAACTCGCGGCAGTCCCAGTCGGTGATCGTCGTCGCCCGCATCTGGATGCGCGTCACCTTCCCCCCCGTCTCGCCGACCGTGACAAAGTCCCCGACCCGGATCGGCCGCTCGAAC
>CAZNDQ010000200.1:0-7315 GCA_964571825.1 uncultured Planctomycetales bacterium
TGTTGAAACGTGAAATAGCGCCAGCGATGAACCTCGATGACGAAGCGGGAGTTGCCGCGTCGCGTTTCAAGCATGTCCGAAAGATACCGCTCCGCCTGGTCGTACCACTTGGCTTCGGCCATGGCGCTGCCGACCTGGAGCGCGTCGCCCAGATCCTGCGTCGTCCGGGCGATGCGCTTGAACAGCTCCACGCTCTCATCGTACTGTCCAGCCATCAACAACACGCGTGCCAGTTGTTCCCAGCGTCGGGCGATCCACTGATTGTCGGCCGTCGCCACCTCGTTGCGCGCCAGTTCGATCGCCGCGCCGAACTCCCTGTTTAGCGTGAACTGCTGCATCAGTCGTTCGTGCAACTCGGGATTCTCGGGGTCGTCCTCCATCCGGTCGAGAATAAGCAGCAACGCGCGGTCAAAGTGCCGGTTGGCCAGAAGCGTCGTCCACCAGGCGCGAAGGGCACGCGGGTCGTCCGGCGCGCGCTCGTACCAGTCGCCTGCTACCTGCATCGCACGCTCGTTTTCTTCGACCTGCATCAGGCCCTCGATCAGCGCGATGCGCAGGTCCTCGTCGGGCACGTCCTCAGTGAGCCACGTTTTCACCCTTTCAATTGCCTGCTCGACCCGGCCGGCAACGCAGCAGGCGCTGACGTACGCGCGGCGAAGCTGTCCGAGGGACGCTGCGTCCTTTGTCTCGGACAGGAGCGGTTCGTAGACGCGCAGCACGGCGCCATAGTCCTGCACCAGCCAGTGAAAACGCGCGAGACTGAGTTTCCACGGTAGGCGGTTCGGGTGACGACGGAGCATCTCGCCCAGCCGCGCGATGCCCTCCTCGAAGCGCAGCAGGCGTTCGCAGGCGAGGATGTAGAGCGAGTCGCGTTCGGGCAGATGCGGTGCGATCTCCTGCACCCGTTCGAGCTGGCGGAGGCAGGCCTCGAAATCGCGCAGCATGTAGTAATTCGTGTCCGCCAGGTGAAGCAGGGTCTGCTCGTCCTTTGGATCGGCCGCGGCGATTTCCTCGAGGCGTTTGCGGTAGTCCTCGGCCAGCACGCGGCGCGGACGCCGCGAGGTGGCTGCCTCCTGCTCGAAACTGAAGCGGGCCTCGATGCGCAGGAACGCCTGTGTCCCGCCGGCATCCTGGCGCATCTGCTCGACCTGCGAACGGGCCAGCCGCAGCTCGCGCTGCCCGAGGAAGTTCAGCACCAGCGCCTCGTGCACCCGGGCCAGGCCCGGTTCCACGGCCAGCGCTGCCTGATACTGGCGCCGGGCACGGAGCGGCTCGCCGCGGCGGTCAAGGCTTCGCCCGAGCAGGTAGAGCGATTCGGTGTCGTTGCGGTCCAACTCGATCGCACGCTGCCAGGCGGTCTCGGCCTCGTCATTGCGGTCGAGTCCCTCATACGCGCGCCCGCGGACGCGCAGCAGCGCGGCCGATTCGCCGCCCGCCTCGATGCCCCGCTGCACCAAGTCCAGCGCTCGCTGCCACTCTGCGTCTTCGAGCGCCAGTGCCGCAAGCTGGACGTATGGCTCCGACAACGTGGGGGCCCGCCCGATGAGCTGCTCCAGTTCGACCGCCGCGTCCGTCTTGCGCCCGGCAGACAGCGCCAATCGAGCCAGCAGGTAGCGTCCCTGTGCGGCGCTGGCCTCCACAAACAGGTCCGTCCGATGCCGCATCGCGTCGAACAGCACGGCCGCGGAGGGTGCGTCCGGTGCCAGCGCCGCCAGCGCCGCTTCGACGTGCGGCGCATCCTGGGGGCGATCATGGAGCGCGCCGGCCAGAAGGCGCAGCGCGCCGGCCGGATCATCTTCTTCCACAAAGAAGCGAACGGCGCGCGCGTAGGCTGCGCCGCGGTCACGCTCCCGCTCGACGATCCGCCGCAGGGCGCGCGCCGCGCCATCCATGTCGCCCGTATCGCGCAGAGTGCCAAAGAGCAGTTCCATGGCGCCGAGAGGCGCGTCCGGACGTTGGGCGATCTCCCGCAGGTCATCAATGAGCGCTTTGCGGTCGCCGGTGAGCGCGTACAGCCCGCGCACCTGCTCCCAGTCCTGTGCGGTGGACGCACGTTCCAGCAGCCTGCGCGCCAGGACGCCTGCTTCGTCGGCGCGCTTTAGACGCAGCAGTAGCCCCCCGTAAGCGCTCAGCACGGCCACGTCGTCGGGGGCGTCCTCGGCCGCCCGGCGCAGTGCAGCGGCCGCGTCGTCCGCCCTGCCCAGGCGCTCATAGAGCTGTGCCATCTGTACGCGCACCATGGCCGGGCTCAGTGCGACGAGTTCCAGCTTGTCCGGATCGTCGAGGTCGTCACTCCGCCAGCCCTCGCGCGCGCGCGCTACCCGTTCGCACAACGTCAACGCCGCGGAAAGATAGCCCTGCTCGCGGAACCGCCCGGCGAGTTCCCACGCGACCAGCGCGCGATAGAGTTCATCCCCTGCGCGCTCTTCGCAGCGCCAGGCGTCCGTCCACTCGCGCAGCGCATCGTCCGCGCGCCCCGATTCCTCCAGCAGCCGGGCGCGGTGATAGCGCGCCGCGATGTCGGCCGGATCGAGACCGATGCACTTGTCCAAGTGCGTTAGCGCCCGCCCCGCGCTGCCGGAACGCCGCGCGGCGATACCGAGCAGGCGATACGTCAGAGCGTGATTGGGATCGTAGCGCAGCGCTTTTTCCAACTGGCTGACGGCCTCGGTATAACGCTGCTCCGCAAGGAGGGCGCGCGCCGCGTCGAGCCGCTGGATAGTCTGTTCTGACGGCGCAGTGGGCGCGGACGTTCCGGAAATCACCGCGCCGGCGACCACCTCTTCAAGCGGCTTGTACGCCATCACCGGGTCGATATCCGGCGCTGGCGCGCCGTCCGATGCCGCGCTCGCCGCGGGCATACCGGCGATCCACACGCACGCCAAAGAAGACAGCGTGAGCGACCGGAGTCGTCTAATTCGCCGCAGGTTGTCGCGTCCGGCGTTGTTCATGCGTGCTCCCCCGTGCTCTCCGCTTCGCGGCATGGCGCGCCGCCCAACTGCCAGTCGACCGCGGCGCGGGCGATCCCCCCTGCATCGGCCTCGCGTACGGCGCAGGTCCAGTCCCTCCGCAGGACGGCCGGCGCCATAGCCGCGACAGCCGACACTCCTGCTGCCGCTCAACTAATTATGGGTCCCCCGCTGCCGTTTCGCCGGAAAAAAATCCGGGCCGGTCACCGGCGCCGTCCGCCCACTTTGCCCGGGCCGGAGCGCTTGGCGGTCGACCGCCCGGGCCGCGGCGCCGAACGCGACGGATTGGCGCCGGCGTGCTTGGCCGGCGTTGACCGCCCCGCGGAGGCTGACCGCTTGGACACGCTCGGCGCGGGCCTTCGCCGCGCCTCGCTTGAGGCGGCACGGCGCTTGCGCAGCGCAACCGCCTCGGCGCGGAGCGCCTGCGTGAACCAGCGCGCGTCGGCCGATTTGACGTGCCGCTCGAGGAAGGCGGCGATCTCTGGCATCCCCGCTTCCGGATCAACCAGCTCCTGATGCTTGAGCAGCGCCTCGATCGACTCATCCACGGGGATGGCGTGCCCGCCGAGGCAGCGCTGGACGATCATCGCCGAAACGAACGGCGTCATACCATCGAGCAGATCGAGAATCTGGCGGGCGTCGCGGATGCTCTTGTCGCGCAGGTACGCAAGGTCGAGCGAGTTTTCGCGGTCAAAGAGGGCCTGCAGAACCATTGTGATCTGCCGTGCCTTTTCAGTTGCCTGCGAGATGTGGCCGTCGAGCACCTCAATCAGATCGCCGGCCGTCGTCACTCGCAGTTCGTTCAGGTCCACTATGCTGGCCATGAGTCGGTCGAAAGCGCGGGCGGCCTCGGTATCCGTTGCGTTCTGCCGCAGGATCGCCAGGACCAGTTCCTCGGCAATCGTCGTCCGGGCAGCAGGCGCGGCGTCCTTGCCGCGGCCCTTCTTCAGCGCCGTGGCGAACTTCCGCAGCCGCTTGCCGAACTCGGCCGATCCCTTCATGGTTCGTCCGCCTCCTCCGGCGCGGCGGATTCGGTGTGCCGCGCCGCGTCCTCGGCCAGCGATTCATCGATGAGACGGTTGGTTTCGAGCGCACCCTTGATCGACGGATCGAGCTGGAAGTTAAGTCGCGGGCACGTTCGCGTCTGCAGTTCGCCCGCCAGCAGGGACTGCAGGAACCGCCGCGCACTGGTAAGACCGGACAGGGTTCGCCGTTGCTCCGCCTCGCTCCCCATGACGCTGACGCGCACGCGCGCGTGCATGAGGTCCGCCGAGACCTCGACGCGCGTAACGCTCGTCAGCGGCGAGATCCGCGGATCGCTGAGCTGCGCCGAGATCGCCTCGCCGACGACGCGGCGGATGACGCTGGCCACTTTTTCCGTACGAAACGCGCCCATTCATTCGATTCCACGGTTGACGGCCGGCAACCTCACCAGAAGTCGATCTCGTGGTCGATCAGACTGACCTGCGGCACACTGCGGATCTGCTCGATAATCC
This sequence comes from uncultured Planctomycetales bacterium, assembly GCA_964571825.1. GTDB lineage: Bacteria > Planctomycetota > Phycisphaerae > UBA1845 > CAZNDQ01. The sequence goes on from CAZNDQ010000200.1 coordinate 4,466, forward strand.
GGCTCAAACAGCTTTCGGCGAATCGCCGCTCGTTCGTCACCATAGCAATGCCCAGCACCGCCCGTTGACGCGAGTCCAGCGCGTCGACCTCGGCGACCGAGACATTGTGCTGGTTCGACAGCCGGTCCTTGAGGCTTTTGATCACGCGACGCTTGTCCTTGAGCGACATGGCCTCGTATACGACCAATTCGACGCGCAGCGTCCCGACGATCATCCGCCTGGTATCCGTAACAGTCGTGCCGCCGCGGCTGCACTAGGGTCGTGCCTCCGGCGGAATCGTCTCGTGCGCCGTCTCCCTCCCGACGACCTGGCCGTCCGGCCACACCTGAAACACCAGGGTGCTCCCGGTGTGAGGGTCGACGTATACCGCCTTGCCGAAATACGAAAGCATACGCTTGATCGAGTCCACCTTCTCCGCAGGCACATCAAGCACCGAAAACTCCGTCTCCGCGAACTTCGTATTGAAGCGGAACTGTGCATAGCTTGGCACATAGCGCAGCATTTCTTCCGGGGGCTTGTCCGGAAGCATGAGGCAGATGAGCGGCGTCCACATCTGACCCGAGACGTCGACTTCGTATGTCTTGACCAGCACCTCCCGCCCTTGCTGCTCCGCCAGGCTGACCTCACTTCCGTCATCAACGAAGTACCCCGCTACGCCGAAACGGTCGCGCAGACGCACCGCCTCGCGCAGGTCGCGGTAATCCGCGTACTCCGCAATCTTCGGGTGCCGCAGAGGCGCCACGACGCTCACGCGATACGTCCCCGGTCGCAACTCCAACATCAACGGGGTCACGCCCTTGTAGTAATTCTTCCCCAGCAGGTCCGCCTCGGATTCCTCCGGCAGGCGCTGAACGTAGATACTCAGCCCCTCGGGCGCAGAGCCGACGTACAAACCGAACTTGTCGCGCGGCAATCCGCTGAACGCGTCGCGGAACGCGAGCGGCTCGCCCGGCGCAATCGGTGATGCCGGCGCCGTTCCGCCGCCGCTTTCCGGCTGCATGTCGTTCGGCGTCGCCGGCGCCACCACCGCAGGCCCGCTGGAGGGCCCGCCGCGGACCAGTTGCGTTACCCATCTCACCGTAATGACCAGGACGCTGACGAGGATGATCAGGAATATCGCCGTCCAGATCACACGGATCGGCTCAGCCGCCTTTCCCATTTTGTGCAGGAGAGTCTCGTGCGGAATCTCCACCGCCGGCATCAGTGAATCATCGAGCGTTTCCGCCAGAATACTCTCGCTTGGGACCGGCCCCGCGGCCTCGGGCCCGTCGAGGACCTCCGGTGTCGTCTGCGCCGACACTGACGGCACGCGAGAGGGCTGACCGCAGTACGCGCAGTTGACGATACCCCCCGCGTCCATGTCACGGGCCTTGATCAGATGTCCGCATTTGCCGCGAAACTCGATCATGAGCGCACGTATCGGCGCGTCCATTGCACCGGGAGCGCCGCCGCTTGACCGGGAACGGCCGTGTGTGGCCGACCCGAAGTTCTGCTCCAGGCTCCGACCGGTGACCCGCAGGCGGAATCCGGGGCCGGGCGCTGCGCCGCCTTCAGACTACGACAGCTTCCGCGCCGTTTCGATCACCTCATAGGCCTCGATCACGTCGCCTTCCTTCACGTCGTCGTAGCCGGCGATGCGGATGCCGCATTCCAGCCCGCTCCGCACCTCGCGGGCGTCGTCCTTGAACCGTTTGAGCGAGTCGATCTCGCGGTGCCGTCCGCGCTTCAGGTCGTCTTCCGACGGCAGAATGATCCGCCCCTCGCGGATCAGCCGCACCTTGTGGGACCGCGCAATCACGCCGTCCGTAACGAAGCAGCCGGCCACGGCGCCCAGTCGAGAAATCTTGAACACATTCCGCACCTCCGCCTTGCCGCGCGTCTCCTCGCTGCGGTCCGGTTCCAGCAGGCCCTCCAGAGCCTTGCGAATGTCGTCGATCAGATCATAGATGACACGGTAAACGCGCACGTCCACGCCGCGATCCTTGGCCATGCGCTCGGCCACGGATTCCGGCGTGACGTTGAAGCCGATGATGATCGCGTCCGATGCCGCGGCGAGGACCACGTCGCCTTCCGTAATCGCACCGACCGCCGCGTGCAGCACCTGCAGCTTGACCTCGTCGCTCGGGATCTCGCCCAGCGACTTGTGCAGCGCATCGAGCGAACCCTGCATGTCCGCGCGGATGATCACCTTCAACTCCGGGATCTGCCCCTCCTTGCGCTCGCGGAACATCTCCTCCAGCGACTTGGGCTTTCGCGTCGCCGCCAGCGACTTCTCCCGCATCTCGACGCGGATTTCCTCGACGATTGACTTCGCCTCGGCCAGCGACCCCACCTGATAGAAGCGGTCGCCCGCCGCCGGCAGTTCGTCCAGGCCGAGCACCTCTACCGGCGTCGACGGCCCGGCCGACTCCAGCCGCTGCCCCCGGTCGTCAATCAGCGCCCGCACCCGCCCGTAACCCGGTCCGCAGACCAGAATCGAACCCGGTTTGAGCATCCCCTCTTGCACCAAAACGCGCACGACCGAACCCCGGCCTTCCTTGATTTCCGACTCAATCACGGCGCCGCATGCCGGCACGGTCGGATCGGCCTTCAGGTCGAGAAGCTCGGAAAGCATACCCAGGTGTTCGACCAGCGTATCGATCCCGACGCCGGTCGTCGCCGCGGTGCGGATCACGTCGATTTCGCCGCCCCACTCCTGGGCCACGAGCCCATTCTCGGCAAGCTGCCCGAGAACGCGGTTTGCGTCCGCACCCGGCAGATCGATCTTGTTCAGCGCCACGACGATCGTCACCTGCGCCGCCTTGGCGTGGTTGATCGCCTCGACCGTCTGCGGCATCACGCCGTCGTCGG
>CAZNDQ010000201.1:0-7303 GCA_964571825.1 uncultured Planctomycetales bacterium
CGCAGACGTCGCATTGCCCTGCGAGGTCCTTCACCACCTCCGGGTGCATCGGGCAGATGAACTTGCCCGCCATGGCCGGTTCGATCACTTCACCTCCCTCGCCGATCCGCACACGGACATGGGCGCGGACGAACATTCCCGGGCGGAGCTGCATCTCGTCGTTGACGACGTTGACGCGCACCTTCACAGTTCGCGTCACATCGGTCAGCCGCGGGTCGATGTAGGAGATGCGTCCCTCGAACTCGCGCCCGGGGTACGCCTCGGTTTCAAACGTGACCCGCTGACCATAGCGGAGGAAGGGGAGATCAAGTTCGTAGGCGTCGAGGAGCACCCAGACCGTGCGCAGATCGGCGAGGGTAAAGAGGCGCGTTCCCGTTTCGACGTACATGCCTTCGTAGGCCATGCGTTCGAGCACCCAGCCGCTCATCGGTGCGTCAATGCGGATGTGATCCGTCGGCTCCCGTTCGCGCTCAAGCCGCGCGATCTCATCCGCGGGGACGCCCCACAGTTCGAGCTTGCGTCTGGCCGCCTCGATGAGGGCATCTGCGCCCTGCCGTGCGAGGCCGTCGGGCGTGGCTTGCAGTCGCTGCAGGCTCTCCAGCGCGACGATAAACTCGCGTTGGGCGACGAGCAGTTCGGGGCTGTAGATTTCGGCGAGATGTTCACCGGCGCCCGCGAAGATGCCTGTGTAGTTGACAAAGAGGCGGTCAATGCGGCCGGGAATGTAGCTGCTGACATAGGTGATGCGCGTTTCGTCGGGTGCCACCTTGCCGACCAGGTTCAGTTCGAGCGTCAGCTCGCGCAGTTGGACCTCAGCCGTCTCCACGCGCGCCAATACGCGTGCCCGTTCGTTGAGCGAGAGCTGCGGAAGCTCGCCGTTGTCCGCGCCCGACTGCACGGGGATCAGGTCCATGAAGCAGATCGGGCACTGTCCGGGCTGCGGCAGCTTTATCTGCGGGTGCATCGAGCAGGTCCAGACCTCCGCTACGGCCGGCGCAGCGCCCGGCGCAATCGATTCTGCCGGGGCGCGCTTACCTGCCGGGGCCATCCACCAGCCCAGACCAAAAGCGATGGTCAGCACAAACAGGAACACGATCGCCCGTGCCACCCACATTTTCCACGCTTGATAGATGAGCGCAGCGGGCCACGAGGCCGGGCGCCGCTCTGCTGACGAGGAAGGATTCGTGTTCATCGGGAGTCCTCACTGCCCGTCACGGGCTGCAACGCAATGACCTGCACGGGCAAATCGGCGGGCGCCGCGGGCTCATCGGGGATCAGGCCGCGCACGGGGAGCCTGCCGCCGACGGCCCGTGCCAGCTCAGCGCGGTTGACGAGATAGTCGCGAACGAACTCCAGCACACGCAGGCGGGTCATGATCACGTCTTCCTGCGTGTTGAGGTATACGGTGAGGTCTTCCTGGCCGGCGATGAAGGACTGCTGCGCCAGCTCCAGATTGCGCTGCACGTCCGGCAGGACGGACCCACGATAGAACTCGGCCTGATCGCGCGCCTGGCGCGTGCGCAGCAGCGATTCACGGATGCTGCGTACAACCGTCTGGGCGCGGTCCTCGAACTCGGCGAGCCGCTGCTGATACTCGTGCACGGCGCGGGCGATCTGCGCCTGGTTCTGGTCGAAGACGGGGATCTCGATCTCGATCATCGGCCCGAGCGTCCAGGAGAAGTTGTTGCGGCTCGACTGCCAGGGCTGGAGCGGCGGCGCGCCTTCGGCAGCGCCGAGTGCGCGCCCGGCGAGCGCCTGGGCGCCGGCATTGCCGACTCGCGCGGGAATGCTCGTACCGCCGGACGAACCGGCTCGCGGCGCCCGCTCGAAACTGAATCCGAGCGCCACGTCGGGCAGTGCCTCGCGGCGCTCCAGCAGCACCTGCTGCGCGGCGCCCTTGAGCGTCCAGCCGGCCGCGAGCAGATCGAGCCGCTGCTCCGCGCCCGTTTGCAGTAACGTCCGCTCGTCGTCGCTCTCGAGCACGATGGGCGACAGCTCGTGCACCGGTTCGACCGTCCAGTGGTCGGACGCGGACGGAAAGCCCATCAACAGCAGCAGTTCGCGCTGGAGACTGCGGAAATCGGATTCCATGGCGATGAGGTCCGAGCGTAAGCGTTGCGCCCGGATACGCGCCAGGTTCAGCTCGACCTGCGTGGCCTGCCCCGAGACCTGCCGAGCGCCGATGATCTCCGTCGATTGATCGGCGAGCGTGATGTTTTCGCGCATGAGTTCGATCGCGCGCTGCGCGTACTGGGTACGGGCATAAACGCGCCGGACGTCCGTGGCGACCTCGATACCGCGGTCGGCCGCGCGCAGTACGGCCTCCTGGAGCCGCGCCCGGGCCGCATCCTGGCGCACCGGGATCAGCCAGAGGTCCTGCAGCGGCTGCATGGGCGAGCCGTTGCCGCGCAGCATGGCGAGCCCTCCGCCGTCGGGGAACATGACCATGAAGTTGAAGACGGGGTTCTGCAGCAGGCCGGCCTGCACGAGATCGGCGTTGGCCTGTCCGATCATCTCGATGTCAGCGCGGAGGGCGCGGTTGTTTCGCAGCGCACGGGCGACGGCTTCGTCCAGCGAAAGCACGCCGCCGGCATCCCACGCAGGCGGGTCGGTGTCCCAGGGCAGGGTCCAGTTGGGCGCCGTGCCGAGTCGCTGAGAAACGAGGTCGGCGGCTTCGTTGATGCGCGGCTTCGAGTCCACCGCAACGCAACCACCGAGCAGGAGCGGGAGGACGGGCCACAGCTGTGTTCGGGCCGTTCGCATGGGAAGCGGCTCCAAGTCACTGATGGAATCCAGGCGCAGCGGAGTTCGACGACGCGTGGTCGCCGGCGCGCGAAGAGAGCGTCAGGACTCGAATCGCGCGCAGGGAATCGCGTAGACGGCTGGAAGAGGAAATCAGATCAGGAGCCGGGTGGTAGCGAGGCGGGCGGAATGTTCGAGGAGAGGCAGGACCGCCGGCTCGATTGCGGTGGAGTTGCCGATCGCCCGCCCGCCGATGGCGTCTCCCAGCGCGACACAGGTGCCGGCAAGTGTCCGCGAAGGCGACGCCGGAGTGGGCGCCGAGCACGGTGGAGTGGCGGGCTGAGTGCCGCAGGAGCACCAGCGTGCGGGGTCTGCGGCCGTGCCCGGCATCGCGTCAGGAGCGGACGAACCGGGCACTCCGGTCGATTGTGCTTGAGCGCAACCACAATTGCAGGCCCGGACCGTCGGGCAGCAGGGGCAGACGTGATTCTCGGCGGGCGCGGTCGCCGTGCGGGCGCCAAACGCGACCGGGGATTGAGCCAGGCACAGCGCGAGCACCATCGCCAATATCTTGCGCCACATGATCCGCATAAGTGTATATCGACGCCGCGCCGGCGGCAATGGAGCGGGGTCGCGGGCGGCATTCCGCGATTAGGTTCCCGGGAGGCCGGCGAGCGTTGCGCCCGGGGCACGCGGCCGCTTGAAATCAGGAGGCGGAGCGTCCTAGTATTGTGCGGCGCACCGTCAGACGGGGCCTGCAGCCCCGTCCGGCATGGATGGTTGAGGAAGCTTCTCAGGAAGTTGGGTGATCGGCCCCCGCGGCGAAGTAGGGAGAAGCTGCGGATTGCACCCCAGGCATCACCCATGCACCCCGCAAACGCCGTGACAGCACACCGCGGTGTGGCTGCGCGCACAAAGCGCCGCGTGCCGGCGGCGAATTGTCCGTTGTCGGGTGACCCGCCAGCGCGAGCGAAGATGAAGTTCAGGCGAAGTTGCTCAGAACCTGACGGGAGATTCGCCGGTGCGCGGTCGTGTGGAGAGTAACGGCGAATGATTGATTCGCGCATTCGGCCCCCGGACCGGACGGCTGGCCGGTGCGTGCGACGGCGGCGGAACGCACCCCGGAGGGCGGGAACGTGACATTTGCGCAGGTGAGGCGATCACGCGGGTTCTGGGGTACGCTCGCGGCGCTGCTGGTGGTGCCGGTGATGGTGCCGGTGTATTCGCGCGTCGTCTCGGCGGGGTCGGGTCCAAGAAACGTCATTCTGATTTCAATTGACACATTGCGGGCCGATCATCTCTCCTACACGGGGTATCCGCGCGTCACCTCACCGGCGATCGACCGTCTGGCGGCGCAGTCGCTGGATTTCCGTCAGGCGTTCGCGCAGGCCGCCTCGACGTTGCCGTCGCATGCGTCGCTGATGACCGCGCTGTATCCGTCGGTGCACGGCGCGGAGACGTCACTGGGCCGCCCGGTGAGCGACGAGTTGACGACGCTGGCCGAGGTGCTGCACGACGCGGGATTCGAGACCGGCGCGTTCGTCGAGGGCGGGCAACTGGCCGATGTGTGGAACCTGTCGCAGGGATTCCAGACGTATGATGTGACGCCCTTCAGCGCCGCCGGCCGGGGGGACGAATTGCCCGCGATTCTGGAAAAGGCGCGCGCATGGATCAGCGAGCGGGGCGACCGGCCGTGGTTCTGTTTCGTACACTCATATGCGGTCCACGTCCCGTACGCGCCGCAGCCTCCCTACGACATGATGTTCGTGGAGGACACGTCGCTGGGGCTGCCGTTGCGGCTGGAAACGGGCCCGCACCTGGACGAGATCAACTCGGAGCCGCGCTACCCGGGAGACCCGGTGGTGCGGCATATCACTTCGCTTTACGACGGCGAAATCCGCTACATGGATGAACACGTCGGTCGGTTTCTCTGGCAGCTTGACGTGATGGGGGCGGCGGAGGACACGATCATCGTGTTCACTTCGGACCACGGTGAGGAGTTGGGGGATCATGGGCGCGTGGCGCTTCATTCGCATACGCTCTATGACGAACTGCTGCATGTGCCACTGCTGATGCGGGTGCCGGGGCTGGAGCCGCGGCGCGTCGACGAGCAGGTACGGCTGATTGACGTGGCCCCGACGCTGCTCGGGATGCTCGGAATCATGGGCGAATCGCTCCCGTTCCAGGGAGTCAATCTGTTGGCACGCTGGGAGGGCGAGCCCGACGAAGCGAATGAACTGCCGGTGCTGGCGGAATGCATCACGGCGCAGGGGCAGTGGCGTTCGCTTCGCGCCGGTGGCATGAAGCTGATCACCGACCCGCAGGAACGGCATCAGCTCTTCGACGTTCACAGCCATCCGCAGGAGGTGTTCAACCTGTTCGACGCGCAGCACGCGCTCAGCCGCCGGATGGTCTCCGAGGTGGCGCGGATGGTCGCGGAAAACGGGCGGCGCGCAGCGCCTGAAACCAGGACGGTGACGATCGATGCCAAGGTGGCCGAGGAAATGCGGCAGCTTGGCTACGTGAAATAGCGAACGGCGCGGCAGGCGACGATATCGGACGCCTGATGAGCGTGAACGGAATGTGCATCTCAGGGCGCCGTTGGCGCGATCGCAGCGACTGATAACGAACATGCCCTGAATCAAGTCGATCTTGTACCGCGCGCCACCTTGCGGCCAGGGCCTAAGCGGTCGATACAGGTCGTCAGGAGCGTTGGATTCGTGGCGCAGCAGAGGGTGCTCGCGGGCTATGGCTGAATCGCTGCCATCATCTTCCCGGAATACGCAACGGGCGGTCGGACGGCGCTGGCAACACGTCTACTTCCTGCTGGCGGGTTTCAATCTGCTGACGGTCCTTTGCTGCCTCTACATCAATCACCGGCAGATGAAGAGCCACGAGGAGCTGATTCGCGTCAACGAACTCTGGGGAGAGCGCCAGGTCCGGTACGGCTCCCTGGCGCTGGCGGCCGATGAGGTCGTCGGACCGGTAAACAGCGTGCTGGAGTCGCAGGACGCAAACGGCTGCTGTTTTCGGATGCGCAGCGCGCTGGAGCTGTTCCAGAGGCAGCTTGCCCAGGCCCAGCGCGAACTGGAACAGGGCGCGGACCCGGCCCAGGCGCACCCGCTGTTGCCCGTACTGGGGCGCGTCGGGATGGTGATGTCAGAGCTGGGCTGGCGCGCGGAGGAAGTGATCGAATTGGCGCGTTCGCGCCGATTCGAGGCGGCCGCCGCGCAATTGCCCGAGGTAAACCGCCGCTTCGCCCAGGTGATTCAGTCGCTGGCGCGCCTCGGAACGCAGGTGGAGGAAATCCAGGCGGCCAATGCCGGTGCGCAAACTCTGGTCGCCCAGCACCTGACGCGCGTGCAGCAGTCGATCATCTCGCTGATCGCGCTGCTGGTGTGTGCCGTGGCATGGTACGGGCACAAAGCGTCGCAAAGGGCGCAACAGGCGCAGCGCGAGCTGAGCGATTACGCCGAGGCGACGGCGGCTTACGCCGCCGCATTGGAGGCGGCGTCGGCCGACGCCGAAGCGGCCAACCATGCCAAGAGCGACTTCCTCGCACGGATGAGCCACGAAATCCGCACGCCGATGACGGCGATCATCGGGTTCAGCGACCTGCTGCTCGACAGCGAGGCGACGGAATCGGACAAGCTGGAGGCGGCCTACACGATTCGGCGCAACGGACGGCATCTGCTCCACATGATCAACGACATCCTCGACTTCTCGAAGATCGAGGCGGGCAAGATGGAAGTGGAAATGCTGGAAACCCGTCTGCTGCCGCTGCTCGAGGACGTCCGCAACCTGCTCCGACAGCGGGCATCAGACAGGGGGCTGAGGCTGGAAGTGCGAACCCCGGGCCCGGTGCCCGAAACGGTACGGACGGACCCGACGCGCCTGAAGCAGGCCCTGCTCAATCTGGTGGGAAACGCGCTCAAATTCACCGAGCGCGGGTCGGTGCTGATCGAGGCGGAATACGACGCGAACGCGCATGAGGTGCTGATCCGCGTCATCGATGAGGGCGTCGGGATCCCCCGTGAGCAGTTGGAGACGCTCTTCGAGCCGTTTCGGCAGGTCGACAGCTCCGTGACCAGGCGCTTCGGCGGGACGGGTCTCGGGCTGACCATCACCCGACATATTGTCGAGCTGCTTGGCGGCCGCATCGGTCTGACCAGCCGTGTCGGTGAGGGAAGTACCTTCACGATCACACTGCCGGTCGGCGTGCCGAACGACAAGCCACTCGTCTGTGCAGGCGACGCGGATGCTTCCGCGCAACCGGGCGCCGACACCGAGCCGCCGCTGAACGGATTGCCGTGCCGCGTGCTGCTCGTCGAAGACGGACCGGACAACCGGCGGCTGATTGCGTACATGCTGCGCAAAGCGGGGGTCGAGTTGACCTGTGCCGAGGATGGCCAGCAGGGCCTGGTCCGGGCGCTGTCCGCGCGCGACGAGGGGCGCGCATTCGACCTGATCCTGATGGACATGCAGATGCCCGTCATGGACGGGTACACCGCAACCTGGGAATTGCGCCGCGCCGGCTACCGGGGGCGGATCGTGGCGTTGA
>CAZNDQ010000202.1:0-7271 GCA_964571825.1 uncultured Planctomycetales bacterium
ACGAGTGGAAACGCCGTGCGCAGAAACTAACCGAGGCCGGCGACCGCGAGGGCGCGCAGCAGGCCGCCGCGAAACAGCGCGAACGCAATCAGATGGCCGCCGAGAAGTATCAGGAGGCCGTCAGGATCAACGACCAGTCGCCCGGCGGCTGGAACGGGCTCGGCGTGGCGCTGATGCGTACCGGCCGCCTCGAAGAGGCCCGCGCAGCCTACAACAAGGCCATCGCGCTGGAAAAGAACTTCCGCAGCGCCCGCACCAATCTCGCTTCCGCGCTCGAATCGCTCCGCAAGCGCGCGGAAAGCGCCGTCCAGCGCGATCCGAGCCCCCAAAACACGGCCGCGCTGACCGAACTGCTCACGGCCGAGGCCGACGCCCTCCGTGCCCGCGCGATCTCCACGGTCGCCGCCGCCGAGCCGGTCGAGGTTGAGAGCGTCGCCGATCCGCAGGATGCACTGAAGAAGGCCGTCGATTTCCTCAACCAGGCGCGCGAGAAGGCCGGCGCGGCCGAGCGCGCCCGCGGCGCGCGCGACTCGGCCGCCATGCAGACCGCGCTCGCTGAGCAGTTACAACTGGCCGCGCAGGGCGAAGCCTACTATCGCCAGGCGCTCGCCGCCGGACTCGAATCCGCCGACAACTGGCCCGGCCTCGGCCACTGCCTGATGTTCCAGAACAATTCCCCGGAGGCGATGGAGGCGTACGACAAGGCCGTGGCGCTCGACGCCAACTTTGCGCCCGCGCTTGCCGCCTGGGGCCGCGCGCTGGCGATGCAGAACCGCCTCGATGAGGCGCAACCCAAACTTGAAGCGGCGCTGGCCGCCAATCCGGATCACAGTGGCGCGCTGCTCGATCTCTCCAAGATCTACGTTGGGCAGAAGCGTTACGACGACGCCATCCCGCTCCTCGAAAGGCTTCACGCCTCCGACGCAGCCAACGCCCTCTACTGCAACATCCTTCGCCAGCTCTACGAGGCGCAGGGCCGCGCCGCCGACGCCGCTAAACTCCCCTGCCAACCCAAGAAATAACCGCCCCGCCCTCCGCATCCTGCTAGCTACTAGCCGCTGGTCACTTCTGCCACTAACTCGTTACGCCTCAACTACTTGACTCCCGTAGCACAATGTGCTACACTTCCCCCATGACCACAAGAACCACCATGAACGTCTCGCTGACCCCCGAACTCGAACGCTTCGTCAACGAACAGGTCGCCTCCGGCCGCTACCAGTCCGCCAGCGAGGTCTTCCGCGACGGCCTCCGCCTCCTCCAGCAGCGCGCCGAAGACCGCCAGGCCGCTCTCGAAGAAGTCCGCCGCAAAGTCCGCGAGGGTCTGGAGGCATCGGCGCGCGGTGAAGTCGTCGACAGCGAGACCGCACTGCGAGACTTCAAGGCTGAGGCTCACCGTCGCAGCGGTCGGTTGGCCGGCAGGCAGTGAAGCGATCCTCATTGCTGCGCGCAGGAGTATCCCGTGCCCAAACTCGCAACCCTTGACGTGCCCGGTATTCGCATCGCCCGCGTGCGCGCCGCGGCTGGCGCTCCATCCTCACCCCGGCCGCGGTTGCCCAGCGGCGAGCACGTCTCCGACTTCTCCTGGTTCTTCAAGTCCATCCTCGCCGACCTCGACGCCTGCTACTGGCTGGTCGATCCGGCGGACGGCTTTCGTGACGTGAACGATGACTCGCCCGACGCGCAGCACATTGTCGGTTTGCTGTACCCGGATGAGTCCGCTCCGCCGCCGCCCGGAGCCGCGGCCGCCCCGTTTCTCCATCACCCGCGGCTCATCACCGTGCTCGCACCCTACGTGCGCGATGACTGGAACTCGCTCCACGGCTTCGAACGCCTCCCGGATGACCCGGATCGTGTGGCCGCGCTGCGCGAGGCCAACGAGCGCGGGCGCGAGTTTCTGATGCTGGTTGACGTGGTGCTGGAAAACTGGGACGCCGCGTTCTGGCAGTTATACACGCACAACGATGCGCTGCGCGAGCGCGTCCGCGCCGACCTGCAACATGATCCGCACGTCCGCGTCGAGCAGGCCCCGCCGCTCGAAATCGAGCCGTGAATGGCGACCGTCAGCAATCCGCAATTCCTGCCCCCGATATCCGGCATGTGCAGCCCCTCCTGCTGAGCGCCCAATCTTCGTCATGCTGAGCGCCGGCGAAGCATCCCTAATCGCGCTGCCCGCCCAGCACGGCGACGACCGCTCGCGCGGCAGTTCCGCAGTTGGATCGCTGCTCACTGCCCACTCCTTCGTCTCAGTGCTCCGGACTCCTCCACTGGCCACTGGTCACTGGTCACTGATTCCGCCCCTGACACTTGGCGTATTCATACGATAAGATGCCCGGCCTGGGTGGGGGAAGCGGCTGGCGCAGTCCAGGAGCTGTATCGTATGCCGCGGCCGAGAGTTACGGAGATTCCGCCGGCGTCGGGGCACCCCGCTTCCCCGTCGGCCGCTCGCTGCGCGCCCCGCGCCGCTGCCAACGCTCCCCGAGTCCACCGCGAACCACCAGCCACTGGCCATCGATTACTGATTCTTCGCGGTACTCCGCGACTCCACCACTGGCCACTGGCCACAGGTCACCGGCCACTGATTGCCCCCGCCTTCACGCTCACCGAGCTGATCGTCGTCGCCGTCGTCATCACGCTCATCATCAGCCTCGGCCTGCCGGCCTTCACCGCGCTCAACCGCGCCGGAACCTTTTCGCAGGTGCAGTCCACCATGACCTCAATGGCAACGCGGGCCCAGATCCGTTCCTATGACACCAAGGCGGGGCTGCTCATCACCCGGGCGCGAAAGAACGAGCAGCGCTTGCCTCAGCCCTACATCAATGACCCGGACAGGGACAACCCGGCGCAGAACCATCAAGTTGTGCGGCTGGTGACGCGGGCGCCGTACCCCGACCGACCGGACAATCCGAACGAAGTCAACGACCCCAACAACTTCGACATCCCGCTGAATGATCTGCCGAACCAGGGCAAGGACGGTTCGACCAACTGGCCGTATTATCGACAGGTGGATGAGACGGAGCCGGTCGTGCTGTCGGAGACGACGTGGGCGGCGCCGGACTACGCGGCCGACGCGCGCCCGGGCAACAGCAATCGTCCGCTGCTAGACGAGCGCGAGTTTGAGGACAAGCGTCTTGTCGATCTCAAGACCCGCTTCCCTGCCGGGGGAAGTGACAACGACAGCGAGAGCCTCGTCAACGCCTTCTTTATCATCTTTGATCAGGGCCAGACCGTAAGGGATGCGTTTACGCCGGAGCCGCGGAACGGCATCTGTGACGAGATTAAGAACCCGTTTCTGCGCTTCACGTTTGTCAACAGCAGCGATGACCTGGGCGATGATCACAAAAAGGTCTGCAGGCGGTCCTTCCACCTGGAATTCGACCCTAACCGCAGCGAGGTGTCCGGCTCTGCCCGCGGCGCCGTGCTCTATGATCGCCGCGGGCTGGTCGACGCGGGGATCAGCGACGACCAGGCGATCGACCGCTGGAAGTATCTGCGCAATCAGGGGACGCCGATTTTTGCCCGCCGCTACGGCGGCGAGATGGTGCAGGGACAGCGAAAGGTGTACGAGTAGGATCCGGGGATGGGTGGCCGGTGGCGCAGTGAACGTTCGCCAGGCAGGTGGGACGCAGAAATGCGGAATGCGGATTGCGGAATGCGGAATGGCGGAGCGCCGGGAACACCGGGCGTGGAACCCGCACCGATGCGCACCACAAACGGCGAAGAGTTCATCGCGGATTGCGGAATGCTGTCATCGCGCCATCGGATTCGGGTGCGCCGCGGCTTTTCGCTCGTCGAGATGATGATCGCCGTCGTCATCCTCGGCCTCGGCCTCGTCATGGTCGCCACCCTCTTCCCCGTCGCCATCGAACAGAACCGCGTCGCCGTCCAGCAGTCCACCGTCCCCGCCGTCGCCAGACACGCGCTGCAGACCTTGCGGACGAGATTGCAGACGGTGACGGGGACCAGCACGAACGAGGACTTGGACTCGTCGGATTTTCCCGGCGACAGACCGCACTCAAGTGCATCCGAGGTGAATACCGGGCTACCGAGCGTAAGTCAGCCGGTTCAGTCAAGCAGCTACCACCAGAATCCCGCTGAGCCCCCCCCTCCCCCCGACCCAAAAGCCACAGGCGAGGCTCCATTGAGCCAGCCCCGTGCGTTTCGGCAGATACGCGGGGCGAACATGCGCCGCCCGCCTGAACCGAACGATGAGAACAACATCTACTATTACAGTTCCACGCGCCCCGACGGGATCCTCGCCGATCTCGCTACCGAGTACATCATTAACATCGGGATCCCTTCCGCATTTCGGTTTGGGGCGGCCTTTGCGTTACTTGCCGACCGTGGTCAACGGAGCACGCCGCATGATGGTACTGCCGAAAACGGCGCTCCCGGCACGTATCCGAAGATCGACATCCTAGACCGCGTCTATCCGCCGGTGAACCCCAGCAATCCGAAGTACCCATTGGACAACGCCCCTGGAAACGACTTCCCGCGCTGGCGCGATTTGCGAGAGGCGGCTGAACGCCGTTACTTCTGGACCGCGTTTTGCGCTCCTGCATTCGGCCAAGTTGGACCGGGTGGGCGCGAGATGGATGTACGGATTGCTGTGACGTTTCGAGAAAACCCCGCTGCACGCTACGCGACGCAAGACACTAACGGGGCCAATCGACATGTAGAGCCGCGCGCGCTCGACGACGAGACTGATACGATTTTCCCTCAGGCGTGGCTGGTGAAGTTCCAGGACGATGACGGCAGCACGCCGATCCATGCCAACTACACCGATGCGCCGATCCACATTCTCGATCGCTACTTGGTGGCAGGTGAAGTGCGATGCCACGAGTTGGTCGGCCGGCTGCTTCCGGAGGGTGCGATCTTCATCGACTTTGAGCGCGGAAAGGCGCACCGCGTGCTTAGGAATACCCTGCTTCCGAACAGCCAAAGGTACCGCAGACTCCTCGTTACACCCGAGACGGATCTCGTCCTTCCATCGACGTTACAGACAGCGTATGAGAACGGACAGACCGCGTTTACACCGATGGAGTTCCATTACCCCGACTTCCCCGACTACGCCTGGGTCTTTCCTCCGGCCGTACAGAGGACAGGCGGAGGTGCCGGCGCGTGGCCGGACGGCGTGAACTTCGCTGGCAAATGCCCTGTCCTCGACGTCATCGAAGGAAAGATCCCCCGGCAATGAGCGCGCGGAACCTGTCAGATCGTTTCCGTCCGTCCTGCGGCCCGATCGGCCGCGCGTGCGTCCGTCGTCCGCGCCGCGCCGCGTTTACGCTCATCGAACTCGTCGTCGCCATCGGCGTGCTGGTCGGTGTGATGGGCATGGTGGCGATCATCTTCGCCACGGCGACGGAGGCGGCGTCGAAAGGCACGGCCGCGATGAACGTCCAGCGCCAGCTCCGCATGGCCCGCGCCGTCATCCAGCGCGACCTGGCCGCCTTCGACCCTGACGAGGGGGCGCTGGCCATCTTCGGCTGGGAGCAACTTGCCTGGGCCACAGAAGATGACCGCGCCACCGCCCGCCCGCTCGACGACGACCGCAAACGGAACGACGACCGCTACTACCACCCGCCCAGCCGCGACTGGCATCGCGCCGACGTGCTCTTCTTCACGCCCAAGCTGGCGGCCGAGCCCTACGCCGTCGACGCCCCCGGTGTCTACGGCGAATATCAACTCGTTACCTACGCCCACGCCGATCAGGCGACGTTGGACGACGACAACACGCCCGAGGACGACGACGACACCTGGCCCACCGACCTCAGCGCCTACCGCTTTCTCAACAACCCCCGCAACGCGGACGACTTGGGTGACGAGCCGTCGCCGCTGGCAGCGTCCCAGTGGATCCTCGCCCGCCAGGCGATCGTCGGCACCCACCTGCCCGGGGATCAACTCGACGACATCGTCTCCAACACTGTTTGGGACGAGATCAAGTCCTCCGGCAACGGTGGCGGCATTCGGGCCAATGTGGACGCGCAGGGGCGAGTGCAGTTTAGCGTACTCGATGTACAAAAGATGCGGCGCGCAGGACGCGGCAGTGCAGGTGCCGGCGAGCCCGGAGGCGATTTCCTGTACGAGGCTTCGCTCGCACAGCTTCTGAATCACTGGTCGGCAAACGCCGATGGCGTTGACGACGAGTTGTATTACGGCCCGAACGGTAGCAGTGAGTTCCGGCGTCCGCTTCTCGACCCCTTCCTCACCGCCGCCCAGCGGCGCCGAATGGGCAATTCGTTCCTGCCTGGCTGCGTCGAGTTCAAGGTCGAGATCACGTTCGATCGTCCTGACATGCGCTGGGAAATGCCGGCGGCCCCGCCAAACAACCTGCGGCCTCAACCGCCGACAAACTGGTTCACGATTCCCAGCGGACACGGGATCGAGTGGGTGCGCCGCCAGTTCATTGTCAACGCGCGCGACAAGAACGCCGAAAATATCGTCAATGCACCTCCCAGATTGTGGGGCGATGTGATCTACAAGAGCCCCGGCAATAATCCGCAAACCAATGGCGCGTACGCACAACTCTATGTGCCGCCGGGCGTCAATCGCGACGCCATCGCTCCCAACCCCGACAATCCCCCCTTCCCCACCGCCATCCGCATCACGCTGCGAGTGATGGACGCCAACGGCTCGCTGTACACCCCGCAGTTCAGCGACGGCAGCGGCCTGGCGCCGGAAGGTGCGCTGATCTCCGACGGCGCCATCACCGAAACGATTATCCACCGCTTCTGATCCACCGGCTGCGCCGCTGCAATCGCAGCGCGCAGCGCAACACGGCGATGGCCGCATGGGCCGTCCTCTCTCGCGCCGTGGTGCTGCGATTCAGTAGCGGTAGTGTTCCGGCTTGTAGGGCCCTTCGACCGGCACGCCGAGATACTCGGCCTGCCTGGCGGTCAGCTTCGTCAGCCTGGCCCCCAGCTTCGCCAGGTGCAGCCGCGCCACCTTCTCGTCCAGCAGTTTCGGCAGGACGTACACCTGCTTCTCGTACGTGCCCATGTCGCGGTTCTGCCAGAGTTCGAGCTGCGCGATCACCTGGTTGGTGAAGCTCGCGCTCATGACGAAGCTCGGATGCCCGGTGGCGCAGCCGAGGTTGACCAGACGGCCTTCGGCGAGGATCGTCAGCACCCGGCCGTCGGGCCAGCGCACCTGATCCACCTGCGGCTTGACGTGAATCCGCTTGAGCTTCGGATCGTGCAGCACGGCGCTGATCTGGATCTCGCTGTCGAAGTGCCCGATGTTGCAGACGATCGCCTGGTCCTTCATCTTCTCCA
>CAZNDQ010000203.1:0-7233 GCA_964571825.1 uncultured Planctomycetales bacterium
GCGGACGGAGGATTTGAAATGCTGAGCGCAGCGCTGCCGCGCCAGCGAGACAAAGCGGAGTCGCCGCGCATCGGCAGAGGGGCACCGGCGCGGGGAAGGGCGGGCGGGGTAGCGGCACAATTCAGTGACCAGTGACCAGTGGCCGGTGGCCAGTGAAGGAGTCGCGGAGTACCGCGACGAAGAATTCCGCGCGGGATTGGCGTGCAGGATGTACAAGCGATTCGAGATGCTTCGCTTCGCTCAGCATGACAGGTCGGCGCACAGGATGACGGGTGCGCGAATCTCGGCGCGCCGGGCAGCACGGGGGAGTGTTCGCCGTTGCCGCCGGCGCGCCTCAGGCGCCGAACTGGGTGGCGAAGGAGGCGAAGTCGCCCAGATCGACGTCACCGTCGCGGTCGATGTCGGCGCGAGCGGAATCGTCGGCGGAGCAGCCGTCGGGTGGGGTGGCGACGTTGGGGCCGGCGAAGCAGGCGGCGAAGGTGAGGAAGTCGGTGAGGTCGACACGGCCGTCGAGGTTGAGGTCGGCGGGGCTGATGGACTCGCACTCGTCGGGGCGGCCGTTGGCGTTGATGTCGGCACTGGTAGCGGCGGCAATATCGCAATCGTCGGGGACAAGGTTTTCGTTGCAGTCGTTGCCGGGGAGTTCGTCGCTGTCGGGCAAGCCGTTGGTGTTGCAGTCGAGGGCGACAACGAATTCGCGGTGCGTGGAGTGGCCGCAGAAGTCAAAGTCAATGGCGGCGGACCCGGGCGCAGCGGGTGTCCACGTTACAGTCAGCAGGCCGTCTGGATGGTTGATGAAGGCATCGACGGTCATGTCGGTTTGGGTTTCGGTCGTGAGCAGGCCATTGGTGGTAGAAATGCGGAACGGTGCGGGGCCGGTGGATGCGCCGGGACCTTCGCCGAGGAAGACGGTATGCGCGGCATCGGAGAGGACGAAGCTGACCTCAGTGGGTTGACCGACAATTGGCGGGTCGTGGGCGATGGCGTCGACGATGGTATCGATCCAAGGAGCAAAATCGGTGAGGCCGAAGCCGCCGCCACTGGCGGAATCGACGATTGAGTCGCCGGCGCCGCCGGGATTGCCGGCGTGCGTGGGGCCGTTGGAGTCGCCCCACCAGTTTCCTTCAGCGTTCACGTCAATGTCGCCATCGAGGCGAAGGCCGGCATCGCCATTTCCGCAGATCATGCTGCCGTTGATCCGGCAGGCCGGTCCGAGGGGGCCGACGAGAAGAACACCGTCGAACATGTTGTCGGCAACGTAGAGTGCATCGAGGGTAACGTCTGAACCTGAGCCGTAGATGCGTAGACCCATGAGGATGTTGTTGACCGCCGTGGCGCGCCCGAGGTAAATCGGGCCATTGTTGTACAAGATGAAGCCGTAGCCACCGGCCCCGCGCGTCGTGCTGTTGAAGGGAGAGTAGCGACCGTTCCGATGGGCGGAGGCGTCGATGATGCTCACACCGCGGGAGGCATTGTAGACCACGAATCCGCCGAAGAACGTGCTGTCGTTCGCCGTGGATCGGCGAATCTCAACGTAGCCGCCTGCATCGAGTTCTACGCCGAAGAACCAGTTTTCGTTGGTGACGACATCATGAACCGTTACGTCACCATCGACGGCGGTAGCAATCCCGCTTCTATTGTTTCGATTGGCATTGACTGTGTTGATGGTGACGTCGCCACCATGATAGATACCGATGCCGTCGGTTTCGTTCCCGTTGGTATTGGAGTCAGTAATGGTGAGGGAATCAGCCCTGGCATGGATGCCGTCGCGCTCGTTCTCGTTGGTATTGGAGTCAGTAATGGTGATCGAATCAGCGCTGGCATGGATGCCGTTGCGCTCGTTCTCGTTTGCGGTGATTCGTTCCAAACTCGCATGGTCTACGCTGAACAAAAAGACGCCGCTGGAGCCGTTGTTGAGGGCGGTGATATGAGACATCGTCACTCCCTCCGCGATCCCGATCTGTATTCCCTCGCCATCGATATTTCCGGAGACATTCACGTGCCGCAGCTCTACGTCGTGGAAGAGCGCGGTGACTTTGATGCCCGCGGCATTGAAACTCTCCTCGGCGGCGAGGGCATTGTTGTTGTTGGCATTGGCGGTGGTGATGGCCACGGAGGCGTCGGCGTCGACTTTGATACCGCAGCCGCCATTTGCGCCGGCAGTAGTAGTGTTGATGCTGATAGGGCCGGAGTAGAAACCGTTGCTGACGAGGTCCATTCCGCGGAAGCTGTTATTGTCGGCAATGACGTTGGTGACGGAGATGCTGCCGCCGTCGGTTTCGGCGAAGATGCCGGTGCCGTCGAGGGTGGCGCTGGCGGTACAGTCGTAAATATGGATGTCACCGGAGGATTCGACGTGAATGCCGCCGGTGCCATTGAGGTCGGCGGCGACGTGTTCGATGGTGACGGTGCCGGCGATGGCGGAGAGATCGATACCGGTGCCGGGCAGGCCCTCGGCGTTCAGATTGCGGAGGGTGGCGCTGCCGTCGACGCGGTCGAGGGAGATACCGTTGGCGAAGTCGAAACCGAGGGGCACGACGTGGAAGCCGTCGATGATGACGTGACCGGGGAAGGGCAGATGCGTGTAGATGGCGGCATGGACGTTGGGGAAGAGGAGGGGGCGATCGTCGGGGTCGGCAGCGAGGAGGGCGATATCGCCGGGCGCGGCAGCCACGGCGCTGCCCATGGCGCTGAGGTCGATGTGTGCGGTGTAATAGCCGGGGTAGACGATGACCTCGGCGGCGGCGCCGGTGAGGGGGTCGTCGGGGTCGGTGGCGAGGGCGATTCCCGCCTCGATCGTGGTGAAGCAGGGGGCGTTGCCGGCGCAGAGGCCGTCGTCGTCAACGTAGACGGGCGAGTCGGCGCGGGCGGACGAGGCGGAGACCGCGAGGATCGCCAGTGAGCAGTCGATGAGGGCGCAGCGGCGGGCGAGAAGCAGAATCGCGCGGCGTTGGAAACCGTTCGCAGGCATGGTGAGTCCTCCGTGACCCCCGACCGTCCTGGACCTGGGTGAGCGACATTGGCCATGAGCGTAGCGCGCGGGACGCGACGACGCAAGCATCGAAGGGTTGCGGGATGGGGAGGAAGTGACGGAGTGAGGGGAGAATTTCGGATTGCGGATTTCGGCTTGCGGAATGAAGGAGAAGGCACGGAGGCACGGAGACACGAAGGGGTGGTGTCGGCTTGGCGCGCCGACGTTGACAGGCGGCCGCACTGCTTGAAGCAGTGGCACACGGACGAGAGGCTACGTCGGCAATGGTGGAGTACTGTGGCGCGACAGGAGGTACGCGGCGCATGGGGCGTGGCGGTCGGGCGCGGGGAGGGCGGCGGGGATTTGAGATTTGAGATTGCAGATTTGAGATTTGAGATTTCAGAGGGGAACGGGCGGGCCGGCGCGCGCCCGCAGGGATTGCGGATTGCGAATTGCGGATTGCGGAATACAGGTGATCGAGCATCAGGCCGTGCGGCGGGGCATGGTGGGTGAATGAGCGGTTTGCCGGCGCGCGCGAAGATGGCGCGTCGATGACGCCGCCCTACGAAGAGCAGCCGACTACGTCGGCGATGTCAGCGGGCCGTGATCTGACGGACATGGGGCGGCGCATGGGGCGTGGCGGTCGGGCGGGCGGATAGAATTGGGCGCGGACTGGTCCGGCGGGGGCGGGTCGGTATTCGCACTGCTTGAAGCAGTGGCACACGGAATAGAGGCTACGTCGGCGAAGGTGGATTACTGTGGCGCGACAGGAGGTGCGCGGCGAATGGGGCGTGGCGGTCGCCCATCAGGTGGTGATTGGATCAGCCTCCGCTCAAGGGTGGAGCACCCAGCGAAGTGGCGATTGCCCGCGCGGGGCGGGTAGCAGCGCTTTTCCCTTCCGCTTGGTGCTGGCGCACCGCGCGGAAGGGAAAAGATTTTTTTTGGTGGGCTTCCAGGGGCATGCTACGCTGCGCCCCTGGCAACGGACGTACGCCCTGACGGGCGGGATCCTTCGCTGGCGCTCAGGATGACGGGGACGAGCGTACAGGATGACCGTCAAAGCAGATTGGAGTGCGACAGATGACGAATGCGGGTCGGGGAATGGCGGTTGGGTTGGCGGTGGTGGCGCTCGGCGCGGGGAGTGCGTGGGGGCAGAACTGGCCGTCGTTTCGGGGGGAGAACGGGTCGGGGATCGGGACGGGGAGCCCGCCGGCGACGTGGAACGTCGAGACGGGGGAGAACGTGCGGTGGAAGGCGCGGATCGAGGGGCTGGGACATTCGTCGCCGATCGTGTGGGGCGAGCGGGTGATCGTGACGACGGCCGTGAGCCTGGGGGGGAAGGCCGCGACGTTCGAGACGGGGTGGCTGGCGGGGACGGGGGACTCAGCGGCGGACGAGGGGGAGTGGGCGTGGAAGGTGATCTGCCTCGACAAGGGGAGCGGGCGGATGCTGTGGGAGCGGGAGGCGAAGCGCGGGGTGCCGCGGAGCAAGCGGCACCTGAAGGCGACGCACGCGAACTCATCGCCGGCGACGGATGGGAGGATCGTCGTGGCGTACTTCGGGTCGGAGGGGCTGTATGCGTATGACATGGAAGGGAAGGAACTGTGGCAGAAGGACCTGGGGGTGCTGGACATCGGGCCGTACAACGCGCCGGAGCTGGAGTGGGGGTGCGCGAGCTCGCCGATCTTGCACGAGGGGCTGGTGATCGTGCAGGTGGATGCGCTGAACGGGGCGTACTGGGTGGCGCTGCGGGCGGAAACGGGGGAGGAAGTGCGGCGCGTGGAGCGGAAGGAAGTGGCGACCTGGGCGACGCCGTCGATCGCGACGGCGGGCGGGCGGACGCAGGTGGTGTGCAACGGGTGGAAGGAGATGGCGGGGTATGACCTGGCCACGGGGGAGCGGCTGTGGACGCTGAGCGGGGGCGGGGACGTGCCGGTGCCGCGGCCGGTGGTAAGCGGGGAGATGATCTACCTGACGAACGGGCATGGGCGGAGCCCGGTGTATGCGGTGCGGGCGGAGGCGCGGGGGGACCTGACGCCAAAGGAGAGCAGCGAGGAGCGGGCGGCGGGGCTGGCGTGGCACAAGTCGGGATGGGGGTCGTATATGCCGACGCCGATCGTGGTGGGGGATGAGCTGGTGGTGGCGAGCGACAACGGCGTGGTGACGGCGATGGATGCGCGGACGGGGGAGAAGCGGTATCGGGAGCGGATCAAGGACGCGGGGACGTTTTCGGCGTCGGCGGTGGCGGCGGACGGGCGGATCTACCTGGTGAACGAAGAGGGGACGGTGATCGTGCTGCGGGCGGGGAGCTATGAGGAGGTGGCGCGGAATGCGATGGGCGAGGCGTGCATGGCGACGCCGGCGATCGCTGAAGGTGTGCTGCTGATCCGGGGGAAAGAGCATCTGTATTGTATCGGGGAGACGGGGGGCGCGCGGTCGGAGGCGCGGGCCGGCGGCGAAAAGTGAATCTGCCGGGCGCGACGGATTGTCATTTCGAGTGTACATTTCTGATGGCAAAAAAAGAGTGCGTCCGCGGACGCACCCGAAAGTTACCGTTTGATGATGAACGATCCGGAATCCGGACGCGGCGCTCAGGCAGTGCGAAGGGCGCTGCCGAGCGGGCGGCGGGAGAGGACAGCGGCGCCGACAAGAAGGATGACCAGGGCGAAGAGTCCGGTCGCGGGGGCCGACTGGGCCGGGATGGCGACGGGACTGAGCGTGGAGCCGGCCATCATGCGAATGGTGTCGGAGGTGGTGCCGGCGAACCCTTCGAGGAGGGAGCCGGTGGCGCCGACGAACTCGATTTCGTAGGAGATGTCGAAGAAGCTGTCGATGGACCACTGGTTGGGGGTCATCATGACCAGCGTGGTGTGGCCGGGGCTGGGCATGCCGTTGGCGGTTCCGCCGGTGACGCGGAGGAGGTCGAAGTCGGGGTCGCCGGTGATCTGACCGGAAAGGCTGAAGAAGTCGGTGTTGAAGGACTGGACGATGTCTCCGGGCGTACGAGGGCCGGTGTGGACCTCGCAGGAGACAGGGATGGAGATGAGGCGGTTGTATCCTTCGAGAAGTCCCGTTCCGGTGGCCTGGAGGTCGAGGGTGGAGTTGAAGCAGTCGACGTTTCCGTTGAGGCCACCGCCGGCCGTTTCACATTCTCCGGGCGGGATGAGGGTGGAACAGGGGACCTGTGACCCGTCGCCGCCGCAGATGAAGTTCTTGTGAATGGGGGCGAGTTCGATGGTGGTTCCGGGGGGGAGGCCGTCGATGATGACGTGAACCTCATCCGGGCTGAGGTAGTCGCATCCGGCCGGGGGGAGAACGACGGTGCCGGTTCCGCCGGTGACGACGCAGGGGTCGGCCGCGGCGGGGGCAACCGTCAGCGCGAGCGCGACGGTCATGGCGGCCAAGCGGGCCACGAGGCGACAATTCGTGCGAGTGGTTGCAAGCATTCCCAACACTCCTTGAACAACGAAGACGTACACACCCTAGGGGTGCGCCTCGAACGTCGAGGCGAGCCCTGTACGCGCGCAACAGGCGAGCGACCCGCAGGAGCGGGGTTAACGACCGTTGCGAAATGATTCACACAACCGGCCGGGGGACGCCCGGCGAAAAGTGAGAAAACGTGCGATACAGAACGACCGCGATATATGTACGAAGGCCCGAACGGCCACTCGTTATGCGAATGTTACCGGAAGATGAAGGCAGAGTCAATTCTGAACGGACAAATCGAAGCGGATTTCGGCTTGGGATTCGGGGCTGGGACAGTCGTGGGGCGGCGAGAGCGGATTGGGCGGCGCCGTGGGAGAGCGGAAAGGTCTGCTGCGTCGGGGCTTGTGACACGTGGAGGAGGGCCCGGCAGGATGGGCCGAGGTCGGTAGTCGGGTAGAATTGAGGGGGATTTTCGTGAACCGGCGGGCGGGGATCGGGCATGAACGATAGGGCACAGGGTCAATCGAGGGCGAGCACAGGTGCGGTCGGCCGGCGCGAGGCGCCGGACGGGCGGCCGTGCGCTGGGTGAGGATGGATCATGAGCAGCAGACGGTTGGAGGCGCGGGGGGGACGGTGGCTGGCAGTGGCGTGTGCGGGGATGGCGGTTGCGGCAGCGACGGCGCGGGCGGCGGACTGCACGCAAACGTCGACGGGGCTGGTGCCGCTGACGGAATTGCGGAGTGGGTTGTATCTGGGGCAGTATCAGGGCGGGTTGTATCCGGGGGGCGTGAACTTTCCGCCGTTGAACAGGGTACTGTGGAAACGCTACAGGCTGC
>CAZNDQ010000204.1:0-7172 GCA_964571825.1 uncultured Planctomycetales bacterium
ATCCCGCGCGCGGACGCTGCGCGCATCAGGCGCGGGCGTGGCGGCGCGGAAAAAATCGCGCGCGCGCCAAAAACCTTCACTTGCTTAACCTTCGGTAACACACACTCGCCGACTCGTGCTACCCGGCCGGCTTCGCCCGAGAGAGGAGAGCAGGTGAAAAGAAAGGGCGCCGGTGCGGTGGGCCGGTCAGGATTTGGCGGCGGGCACGCATGAGGCGGTTTGCGTGGTGACGGGGGAGCCGGCGGAGGCGGTGGCGCGGCCGACGGCGGTTGCGACGCACGCGTATCTGTACGACGACCTGCTGTTGCCGCAGCGGAGCCGGCGGAGGCCGAGCGTGCGAAAGGCGCGGTTCACGGAGTTGCATCGCCGGGCGGATCGGGCGGGGGGGATCGCCAGGCGTCGTAGAGTCCTATCAGGCCGTTGGACACGTCGCTGCGATCCTGATCGGTTACGCCCTGGGCACTCCTGAGCAGCTCATCCGCCTCAAGCAGGTATTTCTCGGCCGAATCGAACTGGCCGACCGCAGTTTGTGCGAGACCGAGCACCGTCAGTATCCGCGCGAGATGGACTTCATTTCCCTTGGCGAAACTCCGGCGCGCCGCGGGCACGGCCGGGAGCAGGAGTTCGAGCGCTTCGTCGGGGCGCTCCTGAGCCAGGAGGAGTGCGCCGATTCCACCCCGCACCTTGAGCGTTTCGGGGTGGTCGTCACCGAGCGTTCGGCCGTATTTTTCGAGGGCTTCGCGGTAGTAACGTTCAGCCTCGTCGAACCTGCGCTGGGCGCGGAGCAGTGTTGCCATGTTGCCGATGGCAGTGATGGTGTTCGGATGGTTCTCACCACGAACGCGCCGGTGTTTTTCCATGGACTCGTAGTAGTAGGGCTCCGCCTCATTCAGCCTGCCCTGTGCCCGGAGCAAGAGCCCCATCGTGGTGACGGAGATCAGGGTTTCGGGGTGGGATTCGCCGAGCAGACGACGCCTCTTTTGCAGGGCTTCGAGGCAGTAAGGCTCTGCCTCGGCCGTCATTCCCCGGTTCCACAGCAGGACGCCCAGGTTATTGATCGCCGTAAGGGTATAAGGGTGTTCATTGCCGAGCACGCTGCGGCACGCCTCGATTGATTCGCGGAAAAAGGGTTCAGCCTCAGCAAGCCTGCCCTGGGCCTGCAGGAAGGAGCCCATGCTGTTGATGGAGGTCAACGTGTGAACGTGCTCGTTTCGGAGCACACGGCGAAACTTCTCGAGCGCTTCGCGAAGGCACGGTTCCGCTTCGGCGAACCGGCCCTGGGCCTGCAAGCACATGCCCAGGCTGTTGAGCGACATGATGGTATTGGGGTGCTCGTCGCCCAGCGCGCGGCGGCGGCGTTCGAGCGCTTCGCGGTAGTACGGCTCAGCCTCATCGAGGCGACCGAGCACCTTGAGCAGCCCGGCAAGATTGTTGACGGTCATCAGCGTATTGGCGTGGTCGTCGCCGAGGGTTCGGCGTTGGGCGTCGAGCACAGCGAGGAAATACGGTTCCGCCTTAGTCGGCTTTCCATGGTCGATGAGCAAGGTGCCCATGTTGTTCATCGAGGAGAGCGTGTCGGGATGGTCGGTGCCGAGTTCGTTGCGGCGGATGTCGAGCGCCTGGGCCTGTGGCTCGGTGGCGGCGTCGAGCAAGCCGGTCTTCATGAGCGTCGAGGCGAGCGTCTGGAGGAGGCGGGCTTTGACGAGGGGTTGATCGGCGAACTGGTCTTCGATCGCCGCCAATGCCGGGCGAAAAAAATTGTCCTCAAGGGCGCCGAGGGCGAGGCCGGTGAAGTCGCTTCCGGCGAGGAGCGTTTCGAGTTGGGCGATGCGAGCGTCGATGTCTTCGGGCGACAGTTGAGCGCGGGCGCCGGCGGCGCGGACTTTTTCCAGCAGGCCGGTGCGAATGCGAGTGCCCATCGTGCGGGGGTCGATGCCGGCGAGCTGTTTTTCCTGAAAGGCGGCGACCTGTTCGAGTTCGTCGGCGCGGGCCTGGGCCTGGGCCTCAGCCTGTTCGGCGCGGCGCTGGGCGTCTTCGGCGGCGGAGCGCTGGCGGGCCTCGCGGACGGCGAAGGCGAGCGACACGGCCGCGGCGAGGAGCAGAGTCAGCGAGATCACGGCGCCGGCGAGGACGGGCCCGCGGTTGCGGCGGACGAACTTGCGCAGCCTGTAGGCGGCGCTGGTCGAGGTGGCGGAGACGGGCTCGCCGGCGAGATAGGCGCGCAGGTCGCGGGCCAGCTCTCCGGCGCTCTGGTAGCGGCGCTGCGGCTCCTTGGCGAGGCAGGATAAGGTGATCAGTTCGAGATCGTGATCGATGTCGCGGCGGATGGCGCGAAGCGGCACGGGCGAGGTCAACTCGACGTGACGGGCGACCTCGTCGAGGCGGCCGGTGACGGGATAAGGGAAGCGCCCGGTGAGGAGCTGATAGAGCAGGACGCCGAGGGAGTAGACGTCGGCGCGGAGGTCGATGAGGTCGGCGCGGCCGGTGGCCTGTTCGGGGCTTGTCCAGGGGAGGGAGCCGACGAACTGGCCGGTGAGGGTCATTGTTTGGGCGGAGGACGCCTCGGACACCTCGTGCGCCAGTTTGGCCAAACCGAAGTCGAGGACTCGCGGTTCGCCGGAGTCGTCGATGCGGATGTTGCCGGGCTTGAGGTCGCGGTGGATGACGCCGCGGAGGTGGGCGACGTTGACGGCGTCGCAGACCTTGATGAAGAGGCGGACGATCGCATCGACGGAGAGGTCGGCGGCGGCGACGTAGGCGTCGAGCGGGCGGCCGGGGACGTAGTCCATGACGTAATAGGCGTGGCCGGCGACGAGGCCGCGGTCGTGAATGGCGACGATGTGGGGGTGATCGAGGCGGCTGAGGATGTCGATCTCGCGTTCGAACCGTGCGAGTTCGACGCGGTCGGCGAAGGGTCCCTCGCGGAGGACCTTGATGGCCACCTTGCGCTGGGTTGAGAGCTGGATGGCCTGATAGACGACGCCCTGTCCGCCGCGGTGGATTTCGGCGAGGAGTCGATAACCGGGGATGAGCGGGGGCTCCGGCCCGGGGGAGGTCAGCGCCGGGAGCCGCCCGCTCAGTCGTTCGAACTGGGCGAACGCGGCCGTCACCAGCGGACGTTCCACGTTCGATGAGGCGTCGGTGTTGTCGGCGTCATCGCGGTGCATGGGCGCAGCTCTCCGATTCGGACGACAAAACGCGGTCGCCGTCTACGCCGAGCCGGTAAAAAAGTTGGAGGAACTGCCGAGTTCGTGGCGCAGTCGGTCGTGGGCGCGCGCGCGGAGCATATGAACGGCGCCGACGGATCGTCCCATGTGGGTGGCCACATCGGCAACCGGTCGGCCTTCGAGGTCGTAGAGGCGGACGGCGGTCTGATAGTCCTCGGGCAGTCGGCCGATGGCGGCGACAAGGGTCCCGGCGGCGTCGCGGCGGGCGGCCTGCCGGCTGGGGGTGGTGGTGGTGACGCCGAGGCATTCGAGGAGGCCGATGTAGGAGTCTTCGTTGGGGGCGGAGACGATGCGGCGGGCGGAGTCGGGGCGTTTCTGGCGGGAGAGGCCGCGGACGGCGTCGCGGAGGGCGTTTTCGGCGATGCGGGTGAGCCAGGAGAGGAATGATGGGGTGTCGCGCGCGGTGAGCTGTTCGATGTGGAGGAAGGCCTCGAGGTAGGCGACCTGCATCACGTCATCTTCGTCGAGAAGGGCCTGCCAGCGTTTTTCGATGCGGCCGGTGATGCGCTGGCGGACCCGGCCGCCGAAGCGTTCGAGGAGCGTGCGCAGGGCGGCGACGTCGCCCTCGACGGCTCTCTGCAACAGCGATTCGTCCGTATCCGGCATGGGCTGATTCGCTCGGATTCCGGAAGTGTCGTGCCCACCCTCAGCCTCGGCCCCGGTGGCTCTCCATCTTACCAATCCCAGAAGGTGCGTGAAAGGCACAGTAAAAACGTCGTCCCTCGCTCAGTGGATCGGGCGCAGACCCAGCAACCAACGCTCGGGGAGGTTATCGGCATGTTTGACAATTCACGCAATCTGCTCGCGGCGATCGCGATGGCGTGCGTTCCGGCGGTGATTCTGGTACCGGCCGTGCGGGCGGAGTCGCCGGTGTTTGTCGACGACGACGGGCTTTGCGACGGGAACGCGCCGTGCTTCACGACGATCCAGGCGGGGGTGAACAACGCGACGGACCCGGACGCGGTGCTGAGCGGCGCGGCGGCGGAGGTGATTGTCTATCCGGGGACGTACGCCGAGAGCGTCGACCTGAACCTGATGGGCAGCGCGGTGGGTGGCGCGGCCGGGGACATCGAGCTGCGGGAGGCCGATGCGAATGACCGGCCCGTGATCGATTCCGGTGCAATGATTGCGATCCACGCGTTCATGGCGTACCCCGGCCATGTCTCCATTGATGGCTTCGATGTCACAGCCGGCAGCGCAGCGGGCATCGACCTGTCCGAATTGGCGGGAGGGGCGGACATCCGGAACGTCGTCGCCACGGGCATGCTGACTTATGGCGTTGTCGTTTCGGCTGTGGGCGACGTCGCCGTGGAGAACGTTGATGCCAGTTTGAATGCCGCGTTTGGCGTCTCCGCGCGCAGCCTTGGCGGCTCCGTGAACTTCTTCAGCGTGATCGCCGAAGGAAATGCCACCGAAGGTATTATCGGTTCCGCCAGCGGCGCCGTCGACATCGATACTTGCTTGGCGAATAGAAACAACAGGGAGGGAGTCCGCATCAGCAGCGCTGGCTCCGTGGGGATCATCCTGACGATTGCCGATTCCAACGATGAGTCAGGCTTTGACATCACTTCGAACGGGCCGGTCCTGCACCGGGCCTGCCAGGCGAACGACAATGACGGGCACGGTATCGCCATCAACCAAGCCACGGGGGTCTTTGTCGAATTGGCACATGCCCAGGGCAACGCGGTTCAAGGGATCGAAATCGCTGCGAGCGGTGATGTCGTCGTATCCGCATCAGTGAGCAAGATGAATGGCGGAGCGGGACTGGTGGTCTTTTCCCCGGCCGGGAACGTGACGATCAGCGAGATCAGTTCCGAGGCGAACCTCGGCGCCGGGGTCGATCTCTCCACCTCGGCCGGCGACGTCGCGGTGTCGCAATCGGTCGCCAACGCGAATGGCGGCAGAGGGCTTTCCGTCAGCGCCGAGGGCGGCGTGACGGTCAACGTCTTTATGGCCAACCTCAACGGCGGCGACGGGATGCATGTCATCGCGGGCGGGGACGTCGACATCGCCGAGGGCGAAGCCAAGGGTAACGGCGAAAGCGGGCTCCGGGTCGACACCGCCGGCGCGGTTACGATTGCTGACGTTTCCGCCAGCGCGAACATCCTGTATGGCATACAGATCATAACCAGCGGCGCCCTCGTTCAGCTTTCCCGGGTCATGGCTACCGGCAACGGGTTCACAGGCGTGTTTGCCGGCGTGAGCGGACAGGTGTTGATGACCGACGTGCAGGCCAACCAGAACGGACTCGCCTCCGGCGAATCCGGCATCGTTGTATCGAGCGCCGCGGGCCTGGTCATCACGAACGCCAACGCGGAAGGCAACGGCGGCAGCGGATTCGCCCTGAGCCCGATGGGCGGCGTCTCCGTGCTCCATTCGCGTGCGCATGACAATGGCGAGAACGGCCTCCACGTCCTGAGCAACGGAAATGTGCTGGTGTCGGATTTCGTGGCCTCCTTCAACGGTTTTTACGGCGTGTTCGTCGAGGCGGACGGAGAAGTCACCCTCGAACACGTTTACTCGTATCGCAATACCGACGGGGTGCGCGTGACCGGGGACGGACCGAAGGCGCTGAACCGGGTGACGGTGCTGGACAACGGGGCCTCCGGGATCTCGCTGCGTCTCCCGCTGACGGGCGGGTCGCTCGCCGTCGACGCAGTGGATGTCCGTCGCAACAACCTGCTCGGGATTGCCATCTTCAGGGATTTCCCGGCGCGGGGTGAGCGGGAGCGCGGAGGCGGCGAGCCGGAGACGTGCCGGATCAGCGGCAGCATCCTCTGCGACAACGGCGAGTATGGTCTGTTTCTCGGTACGGAGGTGGCAGTCGACGCGCGCGGCAACTTCTGGGGCAGCGGGCGGGGCCCGACGCATCCCAACAACCCCGACGGCGACGGCGAGCCGGTCCACGATTCCATCAGCGGAGGCCAGGGGCTGGCCGACTATTCCTCCTGGATCTCACGGTCGCAGATGACGTCGGATCCGCCGACGCCGTTTGTGGGTATGACGGCCGGGCTGCGCTTTGTCCTTTCCGACGAGAGCGAGACGTTCTTTCTGGGAGAGGGCCCCGGTTCGGCCAACGGCCCACCGCCGATCATCATCGCCACCAGCAACGGAATTCTCGAAGGCCCGTTCAACAGCGGCCCGAACATCGATGCGATCGTCAACGAATCGGGCGGAGTCGCGGCGGTCTCTTATTCGCCGGGTACGACGGGCCCGGCGCAGATTTCGCTCGGAATCTGCTTGTTCGAAAGGGATGCAAACCTCGTCGTCGACGTGGACTGCAACGGCAACGGCGTGCCGGACAGCGGGGAGCTGACGGACAACGACTGCAACGAAGACCTCGTTCCCGATGATTGCGAATCGGACTGCAACGAGAACGGGCTGGCGGACGATTGTGATCTCGGACTGCTGACCGAGCGTTTTCCGATCAATGCGAATGGTGCCATTCCGGATGACGATCCAGCCGGCACGACGGGCTTTTTGTCGATCGGCTCGAACGGCATCATCGCCGACCTCGACGTGGGTCTGGTGATCGACCACACCTGGAACGGCGATCTTTCTGTCACGCTCAGCCATGGCGGCGTCACGGTGGTCCTCATCGACCGCCCGGGGATTCCCGGATTGCCGTTCGGCTTCGACGACAACGGCTTCGACGTCGTTCTCGACGATGACGCCCTATTGGCGATCGAGACGTTCGACGGGGGCGGTAACAAGGTCTACGGGCGGTACCGGCCGAACCAGCCGCTGGCGGCGTTCAATGGCCTCGACCTGACCGGCGCGTGGGAACTGGTCGTCGCCGACCACGAGCTGAACGACACCGGCCTGGTCGTGCGCTGGGCGCTCGTCATCGTCGTCGACACCGGAGCTGGGACAAGTGCCGACTGCAACGCCAACCGGGTGCCCGACGAGTGCGAGGCGGACTGCAATGAGAACGGGATCGCCGAT
>CAZNDQ010000205.1:0-7133 GCA_964571825.1 uncultured Planctomycetales bacterium
CGGCAGATTCTCCTGCTGGGGTCGTATGGCGAGCCGATCGGGGGCGAGGCCGTCTGGCCGGATGGCGACGGCAGCGCGCAGAACGCGGGGTTCACGCTGGGGTACAATCACTTCCTGCGCGATCGCGTGTCGTGGCTGGGGACGCTGACGCCGTACCGCATCTACAACCAGGATGACGGGGACATTTACGCGGGGGAGTTTCAGCTCGGGCTGCGGTACTACTTCTGGGAGTTCGACCTGGTGCAGTTGCCGGTGTCGCTGTACGGGGAGATCCTCGGGGGGCTGACGTACGGGGCGCGGAGCATTCCGGAGGAGGGGTCGAACTTCAACTTCACGCAGGACACGGGGCTGGGCTTCGAGATGAAGTTGACGGACAACATCAGTTGGACGAGCGGCTATCGCCTCAAACATCTGTCGAACGGCAACCTGTTCAACGACGACAACCCTTCGCAGAATGACCACCATGTGTACACGGGCATTGCCATCACATTGGATTGAGCAGGCGGCGCGGCGGGTGCGGGCCGCGCGCGGCGGAGGCGGGGCCCGATGAGCCGGCTGCGCGCACCGATCCGCATGGGGCTCGTGCTGGCGCTGCTCGTGCTGGGCACGCACGTGCAGGGGATCGACACGGGGCTGTTCCTCGACGACCACTCGCATTTCTACCGGCTGCGTCATCTCGACTGGTCGTTTCGCTCGGCCGTGGAGTCGTCGTATCTGGGGATCGTCGGCGAGGTGCTGGACGTGTGGAACCGGCACGAGGCGGGGCTGCGATTCTTCCGGCCGATCGCGTTCTGGACGATGAAGATCGAGTACACGCTCGCGGGGTGGAACCCGGCGACGATGCACGTCTTCTCGATGGCGTGGCACTGGCTGGCGGCGCTGCTCACGGGCGTGCTGGCGTGGCGGTTCATGGGGCACTGGGGCTGGGCGACACTGGCGGCGTGCATGCTGGCGCTGCACCCATCACACGTGTCGTGCAGCTACTGGATTGCCAGCCAGACGGAGTTGCAGGTGGCGGTGTGGGTGCTGCTGGCGACGCTGGCGTATGCGCGCTATGCGAGTTGGCCGCGGCCGTTGCTGGCGGCGCTGGACGGGCCCGCGGCCGGGCCGGCTGTGGCTGCGCCGCGCGGGCGCGGGATGTGGCTGGCGGCAACGGTACTGTGTTTGTGTCTGGCGCTGGGCTGCCGCGAGAACAGCATCATGCTCGTGCCGTTTCTGGCTCTGGGGGACGTGGTGTTCGCGCTGCGGCGCGGGCGGGGCTTGGGTGCTGCGCTGCGCGGGCTGCACTGGAAGACGTATGTGCTATTGGGGGCGGTGGTCGCGGGATACCTCGGGCTGCGGACGTGGGCGCTGGGCGGGTTTCCGCTGCCGGGCAAGCCGTATCTGATGACGCCGGCCGATCCGGGTTTCGTCGGGTTCATCATCGACAAGTTCGCGCTGAACGTGGTGGCGCTGTTCGGGTTCATGCCGATCGTGCCGCTGGGCGGGCTGACGTATTTCCGCGAGCGGCCGGCGAATCTGTACGTGCCGTTCCTGCTGATCGTGGCGGTCGTGGCGGTGCTGGTCTGGGTGCTGCGGGGGCGGCGCGGGGTGCTGCTGGCGCCGGCGTGGATCGTGCTGATGATGCTGCCGCTGCTGCCGGTGTTTTCGTCGCCGCATCACCTGTACGTGCCGAGCATCGGCAGCTCGATTGTGCTGGCGATTCTCGCGCATCAGGCGGCGGGAGGTTCTCAAGGCGCAGCCGCGTGGGCGCTGCAATTGCGGCGGCGCGTGTGCGCGGCGGGGGCGACGACGCTCGTGCTGGCGCTGGCCTTCAGTTGCTGGTCGATGGGGTGGGTGTATCGTTCGAGCACGGGGATCGAGGACCTGGTGATCAATGACGTGCGGCAGCTTGACGGGCGGCCGTTGCATGACGGCGACCATTTGTTTTTCCTGAACATCCCGATGATGGCGTATTACGTCGTGCCGGCGATCGAGGAGCAGACGGGGCTGCGTGAATTGAAGGGACATGCGCTGACCTTTTCGCCCAGCCCGCTGCTGATGGACGAGTCGTGCCGGGTGGAGCAGGTGGATGCGCACACGCTGCGCGTGACGGCGGGTGACACGCCGTATTTCACGGGGACGGCGGGGATGATCGTCTTGCAGGGGATCGGCATTGAGCTGATGCCGCGCGCGGGGGACGAGTTCGACGCCGACCTGTACGTGGTGCGGGTGGAGCGGGCGTCGGCGGAGGGGATCGAGGAGTTGACGTTCCGCTTCCGCCGGCCACTGAGCAGTCCGGACTTTCACTTCTATCTCACGTCGCGCGTGCGTATGGCGTATCCGCTGGTATTCGGCGGGGCGGGCGCGGCATCGCCGGCGGAGCGGGCGGCCGGGGTCGGGTTCGACGGCGTCAAGGTCGAGACGGGAAGTGCCGATATGCTTTGACGCGGCGGTGCGTCAAGCTATACTTGGATAGCGTCATCGTTCGGACAATTCGCCCGACGCCGACCGTGAAGGAGCACGTCATGTTCGCAGCGCAGTCGACCCTGGCCCTGATCGGCAACATCGGCATGTGGGAGTTGCTGGTCATTGGGCTGCTGGGACTGCTGATCTTCGGGCGGCGGCTGCCGGAAGTGGGGCGGAACATGGGCAAGTTCATCATCGAGTTCAAGCGCGGCCTGCAGGACGTGAAGGACGACGTCGAGAAGCCGTCGCTTCCGCCGGGCAACAAGCCGGCCGCTCCCGCCCCGTCGGACTCGGCCGTCAACGCCAAGCAGGCGGACGCCTGAGCCGAAACCCTCCCGGATCTGAGTTCATCGGTAGCAGGAATGAGCGTTAGACAGGCGGCCAACGGTCGGCGCTTGGCGCGGTCGGTGCGCGCCCCTACGCTGCCCGGACTTCGATGCTCAAGGCGCTGGCGGACAAACTGCGCGGGAAGTTTCTCGTCTTCGACGGGCCGGACGGCTGCGGCAAGAGCACGCAGCGCGAGTTGCTCGGCGAGGCGTTGACGCAGCGCGGGCTGGACGTGGTGCACTGCAAGGACCCCGGCGGGACGGAGATCGGCGACCGCATCCGGCACGTGCTGCTCGACTTCGACCTGTCCAGAATGGACGTGCGCTGCGAGACGCTGCTGTTCATGGCGTCGCGGGCACAGCTTGTGGGGGAGATTATCCGGCCGGCACTGAAAGCGGGGCGGGTCGTGCTGTGCGATCGGTTCATCAGCAGCACTTGCGCGTACCAGGGGGCGGCGGGGTTCGATGTCGAGGAGGTGCTGCGGCTGGGGCACCATGCGGTGGGGGAGACGTGGCCGGACCTGACGCTGATCTTCGACGTGCCGGTGAAGGAGTCTTTCAGCCGGGCGGGGCGGAAGGCGCGGCCGAAGTCGGCGATCGGGCAGCGGTCAATGTTCAGTGATGCGCACACGGACGCGATGGAGGCGCGGCCGCGGCGGTTTCACGAGAAGGTGCATCAGTTGTTCCTGGAGTTGCCGCAGATGTACCCGCGGCCGATCGTCGTGCTCGACGGGACCGGCTCGGCCGAGGCGGTGCACAAACAGGTGGTGGCGAGGCTGGCGGATGTCTTTCGCTGAGATTCGGCATCAGACCGGAGCGCTGCGGCGGGTACAGCGGGCGCTGCGTGCGCGGCGGACGCCGCACGCGTACATCTTTCACGGACCGGAGGGAGTCGGGAAGGGAATGGCGGCGCGGGCGCTGGCGGGGGTGCTGCTGTGCGGAGCGGCGCGCGAGTCGGAGGGTGAGGCTGGGGAGAGAATGTTCGACGCGTGCGGGGCGTGCCGCGACTGTCACTTGCTGCACGCGGGGACGCACCCGGACTTTCATCTCATACACCGGGAGCTGAACAAGTATCACTCCGACAGCGAGGTGCGCAAGCGGAAGGCGATCGACCTGAGCGTCGATGTGATCCGCGAGTTTCTGATCGAGCCGGCGGGGGGCCGGCCGGTGTGCGGGCGGGCCAAGGTGTTCTGCATCGACGAGGCGGAACGGATGAGCCAAAGCGCCCAGAACGCGCTGCTCAAGACGCTGGAGGAGCCGCCGCCGGCGACCTACCTGATTCTGCTGACACGGGCGGCGGACCGTCTGTTTGCGACGACGCAGTCGCGGTGCCAGTGCGTACCGTTTGCGCCGCTGCCGGTGGAGTTCGTACGGGTGCGGCTGCTGGCGGAGCGGCCGGAGATGGCGGAGGACGAGGCGCGATATCTGGCGATCGCCAGCGGCGGACAGCTCGGCACGGCGCTGGCCGACCACGCAGACGGGGTGTTCGCGGCACGGCAGGAGATCGTCGCGGCGACGGCGGACCTGGCACCGGGGCGGGTGCTGGAGTGGGCGCGGACGGTGCAGGATGCGGCGAAGGAACTGGGAGAGCGGATGAGCAAGCGGCAGAAGGACGCCTCGGATTCGGAGATCAACCATCGCTCGCTGGCGCGGCTGTTGCAGGCGGTGGCGTACGTGTTTGACGACGTGCTGCGTCTGGCGGCGGGCGAGGAAACGGGGCTGGCCAATGCGGACCAGCTCGAGGCGGTGCGACGGCTGGCGGGGCGGCTGGACGGGGCGTCGGCGGCGCGGGCGGTTCAAAGAGTCGTCGCAGCCGAGTCGCACGTCGACCGAAATGTCAACGCCGCCCTGGCGATCGAAGCGCTGGGGGCGGAACTGTGCGCGTGTCTGGGATCGACGGGAAGACGCGTGGCATGACCGGCACCCGGCGAGCTGGAGACCATCCGGTGCGGCGGGATGCGGCAGCGTGCGCTACACTTTCACAAAGCGTGAGTGCGATCCTGCCAGAATTCGAACAGACGCTGAGCCGGCTGGAAGCGGAGGTGTGCCTGCGGCTTCGCCCGGCCGCCGGCGCTGAGACACCTACGGGGAACTCCCGGCACGAAATCGCGGCCCTGCGGGCACATTCGCACGCGCTGCCCGACGATGGCGGACGCGCGGATGTCGAGCGTCAGCTTATTGAACTGCGTATTGAGCATCTGGCACGGCTTGATGCGGGGAACTGGCAGGGGGCGCTCGAAACGGCGCATCGGGCGCTGGCGCTGCGGCGGGATCTGCCGGCGCTGCATGCGGGCGCGGCCTGTGCGCTGGCGCGGTTGGAGCGGGCGCCGGAAGCGCTGCTGCACCTGAATGCGCGGGTGGAACTGTTGCACGCGGCGGGCGGCGAGTCGGGTGCTGTGCCAGAGCGCGTAGGGCTGGCGCAGGCGCTGACCGACCGCGGCGTGTGCCGATACGACGCGGGGCAGGTCCGGGAATCGGATGACGACTTTGCGCGGGCGCTGGACCTGTTGCGCGTTGGGGAGGCAGGCACGGCCGATGCGTCGAGCGAGGCTGAGGCGGCGCTGGCGCACAACTGCCGCGGAATCTCGCGTGCGGCGATGGGGGATTACGCTGCGGCGATCAAGGACTTCAACGCCGCGATCGAACGGCGGCGCGGGCCTGCACAATCGGGCAATACCGGCGCGCTGCGCTCGCTGGCGACGAGCCTGAATTGCCGCGCCAACGCCTGGAGCGCTCTGACCTCGCTGACCCGAGCACAGGCTGACTACGACGAGGCGGTGGCGTTGCACGAGCGCCTGGCGGAATTCGGCGAGCCGGGTGCGGCATTGGAGCTGGCGTGCGTGCTGGTAAACCGGGGGATGACACGGCGGGCACAGGCCCGGCCGGAGGCGGCCTGCGAGGACTATGACCGGGCGATCGCCCTCTATCGCGCGCGGGTCGCTGAGGAGGCGGACCGCGAGCACCGCGCCGACCTGGCATGGTGTCTGACGCATCGGAGCTACGCGCTGCACGAGCGGAAAAAGTGGGACGCGGCGGCCGAAGACCTGCACGAGGCAATCGAGCTGTATTCAGGCCTTCCCGGCGAGGAACTGACGGCCGCGGGGCTGCAGCGAGTTCTGGCGGAACTCGACGCGCTGCGCAGAGGAAAAACGGACGCCGGCGCCGGATGAGTTCGGTGGGGCCGGCTCGCGGGCTGCGGCGTATCGTGTAGAATGGGCTTGGCCGGGCCGCAGCAGCATTGTCGGATTCAGCGCTGGACGCGCCGGTCGACCTTCCGGCGGAGCACCGCCGCGGCCGAAAAGCACTGAAGAGGCGAAATGGTCAGCGAACCGACACCACCGCACGCTGAGGAACCCGCGAGCAAAAAGCAGGGGCCGCCGACGGCCGTGGTGCGCTACGGCCTGATGAACCTCATCGGCGAGTTTACCATCCCCCGCTCGGTTGACTTCGCCAATGGCGCGCGGCTGGTGATCCAGACCGACCGCGGCGTCGAGATCGGCACGCACGTGCCCTACACCTCAAACGCGTGCAGCGGATGCGGGACGTGCAGCGCGACAATCCCACGGGAAAAGATGCGCAGCTACATGGACGAGTGCGGGCCCGAGTACATGCGGCCGCGCGCCGGGCGCATCCTCCGCGCCGTCAACGACAGCGACATCCGTGACGAGCAGCACATCCTGGCACACAAGCATGAGAAGCTGGCGACCTGCCGCGAGCTGATCAGCCGGCACGGCCTGCCAATGAAGATTGTCGAGTGCGAGGAGCTGTTCGGCGGCGAACGGATCGTGTTCTACTTCATGTCGGAGACCCGGCTCGACTTTCGCGACCTGGTGCGCGACCTGGCGGGCGAATTCCATACTCGGATCGAGATGCGGCAAGTGGGCGCGCGGGACGAGGCGCGGCTCGTGGCCGACTACGAGACGTGCGGGCGGGAGTGCTGTTGCAAGAACTTCCTCAAAGTGCTCAAGCCGATCTCGATGCGCATGGCCAAGATGCAGAAGGCGACGCTCGACCCCTCAAAGGTCTCGGGGCGCTGCGGGCGGCTCAAGTGCTGTCTGCGCTACGAGCAGCAGACCTACGAGGAGCTGGACAGGCGGCTGCCGCGCATCGGGGACAGCGTGTTGACGCCGCGCGGCGCGGGGCGCGTGGTCGACCGGCAGGTGATTACGCAATTGCTGATGATCGAGGGGCAGGCGGGCGAGCGATATCCGCTGCCGTACGAGGAGGTGCTGGCACGCAACGGTGTGACGATTCAGCATGAGCATACGGAGGAGCCCGCGCGCAGGGACGAGCATCGTGAGGCAGACCATTGGGAAACGGACGACGTCTACGACCTGACAGACCAACCGCCACCGCGCC
>CAZNDQ010000206.1:0-7114 GCA_964571825.1 uncultured Planctomycetales bacterium
GCTGGAAGGCGAGGTCGTGCTCTACGGTGCGGGGGCACATACTCCGTGGTTGCTGGGCGTCACGGAGGGCGTGGGGAGGGCGCGGGTGAGCGTGATCGTGGATGACGGGGCGGAGCCGGGGCAGACGCTGCGCGGGTTGGCAGTGAGGCGGCCGGGAGAGGTGACGTTTCTGCCGGAGACGGTCGTGCTTTCGACGGACGTACACGGGCGGGAGCTGGGGCGGCGGGCACGAGAGGTTTTCGGTCAGAGTGTGCGGGTGGTGGACCTGTACGCCGGCCTGGGGCCGGGGCCATTTCCCAAGCATCCGCGCGATCAGGGGCATTGGGGGCGTGCGGCGACCGGCGTCAGAGGGGAGCGACCGGTTCGGGTTGCCGAGCCGGTTCATACAACTTGAAGATCGGCAGATCGGGGAGCATGAGGGCGGCGCGGCGCGCGAGATGGTCTTCGTGCGCATCAGAAGAGATGAGCACGGCGTCGACCGCGATGTTGGCGGCGTCGCGGATGGAAACGACGGGGATGCCGAGGACGCGAGTGCCCCAGAGGCGTTGGTCGTCGTCAATGATGGCGACGAGGTCGAGGGCGCGCCAGCGGAAGTCGGCGAGGAGCCAGTCGGTGTGGGCACCGGCGCCGAAGAGCATGAGGCGGCGGATGCCGCAGCGGGCCAATTCCGCGCGAGCGTCATCGACGTGTGCGGCATAGCCGCGCGAGGCGGTCGAACGCTTGATGGCGGTGCGGGTGACGAGGGAAGCCTGGCGGGCGAGGTCGGCGAGGCGTTGGAGTTCATCGACGCCTGACTGGTGAAGGAGTCGGGCAGCGCCGAGGAGGATTCGCAGGCCGGTGGGGTCCGGACGCGCGGTCCAGTGATCGAGCGCGTGCCGCCAGCGTGCGGCGGCGTCACGGAGCAGCGGGGGATCGTGGGCGACGACGAAGCCGACGTGCGTCCAGACTTCGAGAAGTCTGGCGGCGGGGAAGTCGGGGTGCGCGGCGTCGGCGGGGAGATCGGCGAGCCAGGCGGCGACGTGTTTTCCCAGTTGGGCGGCGTCGTCTTCGAGATCGGCGGCGCGGGCGCGGACGGCCCACGCGGCGTGACCACATATTAGATGTAGTCGTAGTTGATCGTTATCGGGTATCCGGGGGGCCGAGGAGCGCGCACGGGAGAGAACATGTGCGACATTGGGCACCATGCGGGCGGCGCTTGAGGACATTTGATCGGGATGAGACCGATAATAGGTGCGTGCGCCGGGGACGAAGGCGGCGCGTGCTCCGCGCAGGGCGAGGGTAAGCCAGAAGTCCCAATCCTCGGCCGCAGACAGAGCGGGATCGAAGTGTGGAGCCGGGGGCAGGACCGCGCGGCGGAGGAGCGGGGCATGAACGGGCATGGGGTTGCCGGCGAGGATCGCGGGAAGGAACTCTCTGAACGGCCAGGCCGAGTCAACAGGTCGGGAGCTGCGCGTTGAGCCGGTGAAGCGGAGTGCCGGGCCGGTGATGAGATCGACGTCGGGGTGTCGTTCGAGCCAGTTCACGTCGTGGGAGAGTTTGCGCGGGTGGAGCAGGTCGTCGGAATCGAGGAACTGGATGAAGCGGCCGCGCGCGTGGGCGAGCGCGGTGTTGCGGGCACAGGCGAGGCCCTGATTAGGCTGGTGAATTATGCGGACGCGGGGATCGGCGAGGGCGTCGAGGGCGCGGGCGGCGCTGGGAGCTGAGCCGTCGTCGACAATGATGGTTTCCGTATGGCGATAGGTCTGGCCGCGGATGGAGTCGAGCGTTTCGTCGAGGAGTTCGAGGCGATCGTGTACGGGTACAATGATGCTGACGGTCGGGGGATTGGTGGAGGAGCCGTTGCGCATGAGCGGCGAAGCCTCGCGGCGGCGGAAGCGCCCTGTGGGTGATCGGCCGGAACGGCTCCAAACCTTGAAATTGCGGGAGGTTGTGACGATGCAGCGGTGGAGTCGGGGGGTGTGATTCGCTGCGCGTCAGGGGGATTGAGCATGGCGCGGATGCGCGAAACTCCGGGGAACGGCCGGTGACATGTGGCTGGAAAATCGAAGTTCCGGCGGGAAAACAGGTCCAAAATCCCCAGTTTATTATTGACTTGCGGGTGCAAAGTCGCGTAAATTGGCTCCCGGGTCAGAAGGTTCAGTTCCAAGACTGGCCCATCATGTGTGTCGTTCTGGCAGAATAGGGTTAGCGGGAAAGAAGGGTCGATTCCGCTGGGCTACAAGAGAACTTCTGCGACTTGTTTGGCGTGTGACTGATCTTCGGGCGTTGCTCGAGATGGTGGTCGCGCGCTGAGTGAGTGTGTGTTCAACCACCGATGGGGAACTGTGGTTCCTCCTCGGGGTCGTGTCGTATTCGCGCGGAGATTCTGCGCAAAGGGTTTACCAAACGTCGCGTTGTAATGCGTCTCACAGGGTAAGGAGCAAGTAGGATGAAAAGGGCAGCCTGGATCACGGCAATCGGCGTGGGCCTGTGTACATGGCTCGGTACGGCAATCGCGGACAAGGCACCGAATCGGCGGCCGGTAGCCAGCCAGAGTGCTGGTCAGACCGGCGAGACGAAGACGCTGGACGAGAAGCTCTCGCTCCAGTCGCCGAAGGTGCAGAAGGACTTCGTGCAGCGCCATCCGAGCGGGATCGATGCATCGGCCGAGATCACGGCGATGCCGATTTCGCGGGCGATCCCGGCGACGGGCGGTTCGCAGTCGCTGGACGAGAAGATCGCGGCGAACGCGGAGGCGCTGGGTCTGAACAAGGTGGAGGGCGAGACTCCGATCCAGCAGCGTGGCGTGGAGATCAAGGAGGACAAGGAAACTCCGGGCGGCGTGCGTCCCTTCACGCTGCTGGCGCCGGGCGAGATGTCGGAGAAGTCGCTGAAGCTGAACACGAAGCCGTCGAGCGGGAAGTTCGCGGACAAGGCTTCGAGCGCCGAGACGGCGAACCTCGTTTCGGAGTATGGGTCGGTTGCTCCCCGTCCCACTCTGTACGGCACGAAGGAAGCGGCGTCGCGCAGCATGTCGACGCCGGCGAAGATCAACCCTGATGACGCACCGCTGAGCAAGGAAGAACTCTGGAACCTGACGTATCGGCCGGACCCGCAGCTTGCGGAACAGATGGCGCAGGCCGAGCTGTACAACATGAACGTCGCGCGTGGCGGCGACTGCAACAACAACGGCATTCCGGACGGGCAGGATGTGCAGCCCGGTGGCGTGAAGACGGCGACGATCAATGTGACGCCTCCCGCGCTGATCCTGGACGGCGCCACCACCACCAACAACTACACAGAGACGACATCCGGGACGATTTACGACCTGAACGTGGGCCTGAACATCACGCACACGTGGGTCGGCGACCTCGGCGTGACGCTGTCTCACGGCGGCACGTCGGTTCTGCTCCTCAACCGAATCTGCGGCAACTTTGACAATTTCAGCGGGACGATTCTGGACGACGAGGCGTCGGCGCCGATCGCGTCGAGCTGTGCCCCCGGCTTTGTCGGCTCCTTCCGCCCGAGCAATCCGCTCTCGGCGTTCGACGGTCTGGACAAGAACGGGCTGTGGACGCTGTCGATCCAGGACTTTGCGGGAGGGGATACGGGCAGCCTGAACAGTTGGTCGCTTATCTATTCCAACGATCCGCCGTTCAGCGAGGACTGCAACGACGACGCGATTCCGGACGAGTGCCAGCTTGACGGCAACGACTGCAACGAGAATGGCGTACCGGACGACTGCGACGTGGCCGGCGGCGCCGAGGACTGCAACGGCAACGACGTGCCGGATGGGTGCGAGCCGCTGGACGATTGCGACGGCAACGGGATTCCGGACATTTGCGACGATGACTGCAACGACAACGGTATTGCCGATTCGTGCGATATCTTTGACGGGACGAGCGAGGACTGCCAGCCGGACGGGATTCCGGACGAGTGCCAGCTTGGCGCGGGTGTCCGGGGCGGCGTGGTGCTGATCAATCAGCCGCCGAACCAGTCGAACGGCATCTTCTCGGACACGGACTGCAACTTCTGCGGCGGCGGCGTGCAATCGCTGGCGGAGAACTTCATCCTGACGTCGCAGCAGTCGATCGGGACGATCACGATGTACGGCGGCTACTTCCCGGGGAACAATCCCGGGGCCGGTGACGACTTCACGGTCATTTTCCACGCGAACGACGGGTCGAACCTGCCGGGAGCAGCGCTGGCGACGCAGGCCGGCGTGGCGAGCGCGCGGGTGACGACGGGCGTGGTGCTGTTCGGCGTGAGCGAGTACTTCCACACGTTGACGCTGTCTCCGGCGGTGACGCTGCCGGCGGGCACGTACTTCGTGGAGATCTACAACAACACGGCGGGGAACCCGGACTCCTACTTCTGGGAGGTCGGTAATCTCGACGTTGTCAGCGGCATTCAGGGCCAGGCGTTCGCCTTCACGACGCCGGGTTCGGGCTGGGCGTATGACGCCGTTACTGACATGGCGTACAGCATGATCACGGGCTCCGGCGGCGGCGGCGGCGCCGACTGCAACGAGAACGGGATTCCGGATGATTGCGACATTGCGGACGGCACGAGCACGGACCTGAATGACAACGGCGTGCCGGACGAGTGTGAGGACTGCAACGGCAACGGGATTCCGGACGATCTGGACCTGCTGCCGGGCGACCAGGACATCAAGACGGTCGAGGTGACGGACGTCAATACCGCGATTCCGGACTGCGACGGGCTGACGAACCAGTCGATTTCGTCGTCGGCCGTGAACAGCACGGAGTGCGGTGCGATCCTCGACCTGGACGTGCATGTGAATATCACGCACACGTGG
The DNA here is from genome assembly GCA_964571825.1 of uncultured Planctomycetales bacterium. Taxonomy (GTDB): domain Bacteria; phylum Planctomycetota; class Phycisphaerae; order UBA1845; genus CAZNDQ01. The sequence continues at coordinate 4,799 of CAZNDQ010000206.1, forward strand.
GTGGGCGACCTGGTGGTCAGCCTGACGCACGAGGACACGGGCACGTCGGCGGTGCTGATGAGCCGGATCGGGCTGGCGGAGACGGATCCGACCTGCCTCGGCGGACAGTGCTGCGGCAATTCGACGGACAACGTCAACGTGACGTTTGACGACGAGGCGGGCACGTCGATCGAGGGCGCGGGCACGGCGAACGGGACGTTCCGTCCGGCGCCGGGCATGCTGAGCGCGTTCGACGGCGAGGACAAGTGCGGCACGTGGACGCTGACGGTGTCGGACAACGCCGGCGGCGACACGGGCACGCTGAATAGCTGGTCGTTGATCTTCCTCAACGGGGAAACGCCGCCGTTCAGCCAGGACTGCAACGGCAACGACCTGCCGGACGAGTGCGACATTGCCTCGGGCGACAGCGACGACTGCCAGCCGGACGGGATTCCGGACGACTGCCAGCTCGACAACAACGACTGCAACGCGAACGAGATTCCGGATGACTGCGAGGTGCTGGACGATTGCGATGGCAACGGCGTGCCGGACATCTGCGAGCCGGACTGCAACGGCAACGGCGTCGCCGATCCGTGCGACATCATCAACGGCACGAGCGAGGACTGCCAGCCGGACAACATTCCGGACGAGTGCCAGCTCGGCGCCGGCGTGCGGGGCATCGACCCGACGGGTTCGGTGCATTGCCAGCTCGGGATTCAGGACGACACTGGCGTCGGCAGCGGCGGGCTGCTGGCGACGGGCAGCAGCATTCCGCAAGGGTGGATTGCCGCGGACGACGTGACGCTGGCGGCGACGACGACGATCGGCCGGATCGACTGGCAGAACGTCTACTTCGGCGGCGCGTCCAACTGTCCGGGGGCGGACCTGATCCGGATCCGCATCTGGTCGGATGCGGGCGGTGCTCCGGGCACGATCCTGCAGGAGTACAACGACATCGCGCACACGAAGAACCTGGCGGACCGTGCGCCGATCTTCGGCAGCAACCCGGTGTATGATTTCAGCGCGAACCTGAACCCTGGCTTCCAGATGCAGGGCGGGACGCGGTACTGGGTGTCGATCGAAGGCGATGCATCGGTCGGCGGCTGTGCCGGCAACTACGGCTGGCTGGCGAGTCCCGATGCGCCTCCGGGGAACATGCTGTACGTGCAGGATACCGGAGCCGGCTGGGTGCCGGGCGACGCCGATCTGGCGCTGTGCCTGTTCGGCGGCGGCGGCGGCGGTGGCGGAGCCGACTGCAACGGCAACGGGATTCCGGATGATTGCGATGTGGCCGACGGCACGAGCCTCGACTGCAACGAGAACATCATTCCGGATGAATGCGAAGACGACTGCAACGAGAACGGGATTCCGGACGATTGCGACATCGCCGACGGGACGAGCACCGACCTCAATGACAACGGGCTGCCCGACGAGTGCGAGGACTGCAACGGCAACGGGATTCCGGATGATCTCGATCTGCTGCCGGGCGGCGGCACGCCGAAGGACTATCAGATCCCGGCGGGCGTGCTGATCGCGGACAATTCCGCGGCCGGCGTGTCGCAGACGTTCACGGTGCCGGACTTCGGGACGGTTTCCGATCTGAATGTGGGCGTTGAAATCAGCCACACGTGGAACGGCGACATCATCGCCCGCCTGGCTCACGGCGGCGTGACGGTGACGATGATCGACCGGCCGGGCTTCTCGGGTAGTGGCTTCGGCTTCGACAACGACGGGTACGATGTCATTCTCGATGATTCTGCCGGCGTAGCGATCGAAACGTTCAACAGCGGCGGCGGCCCGGTGGTCGGGACGTTCCGGCCGAACGAGGCGCTGTCGGCGTTTAACGGCATGGAGAAGAACGGCGACTGGACGATCACCGTATCGGACAACGCCGCGGCGGACTCGGGCGCCCTGGAGAACTGGGCGCTGTACTTCCTCAATAACGCCGGCGAGCCGTTCAGCCAGGACTGCAACGGCAACAACGTGCCGGACGAGTGCGACATCTGCGACGACGGCGTGGCGGACCAGGTGCTGGCGACCTACAGCCGGGATCCGGAGCCGAACCTGCCGATCTTCGACCTGACGGACACGGTGGACATGCTCAACGTGGGCGTCAGCCAGATCATCGCGGACGTGAACGTGCAGGTGAACATCACCCACACGTGGGTGAGCGACCTGACGATCCGCATCGCACACGGCTCGACGACGGTGACGCTGGCGTCGGGCGTGGGCGGCAGCGGCGACAACTTCAACAACACGATCTTCGACGACGAGGCGGCGACGCCGATCGGCAGCGGAACGGCTCCGTTCGCGGGCAGCTTCCGCCCGGCGCAGGCG
>CAZNDQ010000207.1:0-7105 GCA_964571825.1 uncultured Planctomycetales bacterium
CCGAGCGGCTGAGCGAACTCTTCCAGGAGCGGCAGGGCGCCGCGGGCGGGGGCGGCGGCGGCGGCGGCGCCGGCGGCGGCGCGCGCTCGGGCACTTCGCGGACCGAGCTGTCGATCCAGCCCGACCTGCGGACGAATTCGCTGATCGTCCGCGCCGGCCCGACGGACATGGAAAACATCGCGATGATCATCGAACGGCTGGACACCTCGGAGCCGACGGTGGAGCTGATGATCAAGGCGATCCGGCTGACGCAGTCGGACGCGGAGGCGATGGCCGAGACGCTGACCGAAGCGCTGGAGAGCGGCGCGGTCACCGGCGGCGGGGGCGCGGGCGGCGGCGGCGGCAGCGGCGGGGCGGGCCGCGGCGCCGGGAGCGGACGGGCCGTGATCATGTCCTACTTCGACGAGCAGCAGAACCTGCGCAAACTGCTGCGGCAGAACCTGACGATCGTGCCCGACACGCGGACCAATTCGCTGCTGGTCATTGCCCCGCCGGAGAGCGTGGAGATGCTCGAAGGGCTCGTACGGCAGCTCGACTCGATGCGGCCGGAGACGTCGAAAGTGCGCGTCTTCCCGCTGCGCAATGCGAACGCCGAAGACATGATCACGACGATGGAAAAGCTGTTTGAGTCGAGCGGCGCCCGTTCGTCCGGCGGCGGCGGCGGGGGTGCAGATGACGAAGGCGTGCGGCAGCTCGTCTTCGGGGGCGAGGGGGCGGCCGGGGGGCGGCAGACGCTGTCGTTCACGGCCGACAAGCGCACCAATTCGGTGATCGCGGCGGGCACGGACCAGTACCTCGACATCGCCGAATCACTGCTGCGGCAGCTTGATGCGCGCGACATCCAGGCGCGGGTGGCGAAGGTGTACGCGATCCGGCATGGGACGGCCGAGTCGCTGGCCGAGGCGCTCAAATCGCTGATCGACGAGCAGACCGATCGCTTCGACCGGCTGGGCGATCAGGCTGCGCTGCAGCGACAGATCGAGCGCGAAGTGACGGTCGTGCCGTTCACCGACACCAACTCGCTGCTGCTGGACTACGACCCGCGGCGCGAGTCGGAGATTCTCGACCTCGTCAACGAACTCGACCGGCAGCCGCCGCAGGTGATGATCCAGGTGCTGCTGGCGGAGGTGAGCCTCGACGAACGGCTGGAGATGGGGATCGAATTCGCCGGGCAGGATCTGCTCTATACCGAGACGGGCAATGATTTTGACTTCGTCGCCGGCACCGACGTCGGCGCCGTCGGCGGCAGTTCGCTGGCGGGCTTTTCCTTCACCATCACCGGCGAGCACTTCAACTTCCTGCTGCGCATGCTGCAGACGGAAGGTACGCTCGAAGTGCTCAGCCGCCCGCAGATTCTGGTGCAGGACAATCAGGAAGCGAATATCTCCATTGCCGATGACGTGCCGTTCGTTTCCGGCATCACGGTAACGGACGCGGGGAACACGCAGTCGCAGGTGCAGTATCGCGAAGTGGGCATCATTCTGGACGTCAAGCCGCACATCAACCCCGACGGCTTTGTCACACTGGAGATCGCACCGGAGATCTCCAATTTCACGAACTCGAGCATTACCATCACCGAGGGCGTGACCGCGCCGATCTTCAACCGCCGCTCGGCGGAGACGATCGTCACGGTCCGCGACGGCGAAACGGTGCTGATCGGCGGGCTGATCCAGACTCGTGAAGAGTCCACCGAATCGAAAGTGCCCGTGGCGGGCGATATCCCGGGCCTGGGCGTACTCTTCCGCTCGCAGACACGGCAACGGCGCAAGTCGGAGCTGATGATCGTGCTGACGCCGCGCGTGGTGCGCGCGCCGGAAGACCTGCGCCGTCTGAATCTCGAATCGCGCGATCGTGACGGGATCGTTCCCGACGAAGTTCTGCGCTCGCCGCTGTTTCAGGGCATGCAGCTCAAGCCCGGCGAACAGCGGCTGCACTGGGACCTCGAGGGCGAACTCGAGCAGTGGCCGGAGCTGGAAGAGGACGAGCGTGAGCCCGGTGCCGACTATGCGCCCCGCCCGGACGTCTATGGCCCCGGCCGCCCGCAGGCGATGTTGACGGTGCCCGACATGAAGGATGATCCGGACAATGCCCGGCTCGCGGAATTCGACAACTACAACGTTGTGCTGCCCGTTGCGCGGCGTTAGGGGCCGCGCCGTTTTTTGGGGGTGGGCCGTCGTCGCCGTCGCGCTCGCCGCGGGCGGCTGCCTTGAGCCGGCTGCGCCATCGGCTGCGCGCATCCCCGGCGACCCCGACATCATCGCCGTCAAGAAGTTCTACGCGATGGTGCCGTGGCTCTCGTTTGATGAGGCCGGCGACCCCAACCCGGAAGGGTTCAAGGTTACGGTCTACCTGATCTCGTCGAAGACGGGTAAGGGTGCGTTCGGCGAGGGCGACCTTCTGGTCTCGCTCTATGAATATGACTCGGTTCGTCCCGCGTCGGGCCAGAAACCGCGCCCACCGGAGATGATCCACCAATGGGTGCTCAATCCGGACGACGCGATGCCGTTTCGGGCGAAGAACCCGACGGTGATGGGCTACGGGTACCAGTTGCGGCTCCACTGGGGCGAGCTGGACCTGCTGGGCAAGACCATCTCGATCAACATCGACTTCCGCCGCCCCGACGGCCGGGTGATCCGCGGCCAGCCGCAAACTTTCCAGGTTCCCGAAGAGCGAACGGTTTATTGAGGCCGCGTTGCCTCGCGCTTGAAGGGTCGCGACAATGCGCCGCAACGTCCGGCTCATTCTGAGAGTCGCGTGGCACATTCGGCGGGGTAACATGATTTGCGTCCACGGCCGGTTCCGGCTCTGCACGATCACCGGCGGCCTGCTCCTGGCGGCGGGGTGCCGCAACGAAGCGCCGTCGGAGCCGCCGCCCGCGGGGCCGGCGCGCGTGACCTCGGCGGAGCTGGCGCCCGGCCCGACGCCCCGGCGCGGCGCGGGCCTCGAAACACCGATGGGCACGATCGAACAACTTCGGGCGTGGCGGTCGGAGCGCCGATACAGCGAGATCGAGCCGTATGTCGATCCGGCCGAACGCTTTCACTTCATCGATACGCTCGTCGCCGTGGACCAGGTGCTCGACGCCAACGCGCAGGCGATGCGCGCCGTGGCCGAGCTGTGGGGGGCGCACCGCACGTCCTCGTGGGATTTGTCGATGCTGGGCAATCACCTCGGGCTGTTCTCGCTGGACATTGTGCTCGTGCGCGAAGACGTCGTCGAAGATGACGCGGTCGTCACCTATCAGGTGCGTGGCGTGGTTCCGCTGGAAGAGGCGCGACTGCGGCGCGTCGACGGGCGATGGGTGTATCTGCCGGGCCGGGCGTCGGCTGCCTTTCCCCGCGCCATGCAGCAACTGGCGCGCACACTCGGCGAAGTGGCCGAGTCGATCCGCCGAAACCGCCTCACACCCGAACGCATCAATCAGGAATACAGGTTGCGCGTGATTCCACGGTTGCGGGCGGTGGAACAGGCGGGCGCGGCGGGGGACGATGCGGGCGGGAAGGGCGCAACCGGAACCTGACGTGGGGGAGCTGTCTCAATCTGCGTCGGAGAAATCGGCCCGGGCGCGGGGCCCGAGGATGCCGCGCCGGCTTGGCGCCCGGCAGAACTCGACGATCGCCCGCGTCTCGGCGCAGTCGGCCACCGCCTCCAGTTCCGCGACCGCGGCCCGGAAGAGCCTGCCAGAGCGGTAGAGCAGGCCGTAGGCCTCCTTGACCTTGCGGATCGTCGCCGCGTCGCGCCCGGTGCGGCGCAGGCCGATGGCGTTGATCCCCACGCATCTGTCGCGCTCGATGGACATCATGAACGGCGGGAGGTCCATGCTCAGAATGGAGCCGCCGCCGATCATCACGCCCTCGCCAACGCGGACGAACTGGTGGATCGCCACCAGGCCGCTGAAGATCGCATTACGCCCGACCTCGACGTGCCCGGCCAGCAGGCTGTTGTTGTAGAGCTTGACGCCCTCGGCCAGCACGCAGTTGTGTCCGACGTGCGAGTGGCCGAGGAGAAAACAGTTGTCGCCGATGACCGTCTCCGAGTCAGGCTGCGTGCCGCGGTGGATCGACGCGCCCTCGCGGATGATGACTCCGTTGCCGATGCGCACGGAGCTGCGCGTGCCCGGCGTGAAGTGAAAGTCCTGCGGCAGATGCCCGATCACCGCTCCCGGATGGACCTCACAGCGCTCTCCGATCGTCACCTCGCCGCTGATGTAGGCGTTGGGATAGACGCGCGTTCCGGCGCCGATCCGCACCGGCCCCTCGATGTAGGCGTTCCGGCCGATCTCCACGTCGGCGGCGATCTCGGCCGCGCGGTCCACGTACGCCGTCGGATGAATGCCCATGGGCGGACATGATAGTCGGGGCGCCGGGTGCGTCCATCCTTGCGGAGGCGTGGCCGTCGTCACCCGGCCGCCATATAGTCTTCCCGGAGCCGGGTGGCGGTCATGACGCAGGTGAACTCGAACATCGCCGTTCCAGCCGCGGATTACGGCGACTGGCGGGCCGAGTATCGCGCATTGGTCGGGACGGCCGGGCTCTGCCGCCGGCCGCAGCGCGGGCTGCTGGAGCTCTCCGGGCGCGACCGCGTCGCCTGGCTGCACAATCTCGTCACCAGCGAAGTCCGCAACCTCGGCACCGGCGAGGGGACCTACGCCTTTGCCGTCAACGTCAAGGGCCGCACGCAGTTCGACGTCAACATTCTCGTGCTGGCCGATCGGCTCTGGCTCGACGTCGACCGGCGCTGGTGCGATGCCGCCCGGACGCACCTCGAACGCTACGTCATCATGGAAGACGTGCGGATCGCCGATCGCGGCGGCGAGTTTGCGCGGCTGGGGCTGGCCGGCCCGGCCGTTCGCACGTTGTTCGCCGCGCTCGGTGCGCCGAACGTCCCGCTGATGCCCGACATTCATCACGCGGAGCTGAGCCTCGCCGGCGAAACGGTCCGCGCGTTTCGGCATGATTTTGCCGGGGTGCCCGGCGTCGAGCTGGTCGTGGCCGCGGATCGCGAGACGGCGTTGTGGTCGGCGCTGACGGAGATCGGCGCTGCCCACGGGCTGGCGCCCGTCGGCGATCGTGCGGTGGACACGGCGCGGATCGAAGCGGGCATCCCCGCCTCGGTCGACGACATTGACGCCGAGGTGATCCCGCCGGAGACCGGGCGCGTCGAACAGGGCATCAGCTACCACAAAGGCTGCTATCTCGGCCAGGAGGTGATCGAGCGGATGCGCGCCCACAACGCGCTGGCGCGGCGCCTGGTCGGCCTGCGCCTGATCGGCGAAGGCATGCCGGCGCGCGGTGCGGAGATCGTTGCGGACGGGCAGGTGCGCGGCCGGATCACCTCCGCCTGCGACTCGCCGCGGCTCGGCGCCGTCCTGGCGCTCGGCTATCTGGGGACGTCGCACGCGCGGCCGGGCGCCGCCGTCGAGGTCCGCGAGGCCGGCGCGACGCGCGCTGCCGAAGTAGTTCACTTGCCCCTGCGCGATTGAGACAACGCGGGCACGCCACACAACCGCGCGTATCGGCGCGCCACAATCCGTCACACCGGAATCGTCTCGGCCTGCGGGTCGTCGCGGTCGGCGGTGAGCTTGAGGAAAATCGACTCCAGGCTTTCTCGTTGCGCACCGTTCGCGCGGAGTTCGGACAGCGTCCCGACTGCAATCAGCCGCCCGTCGTGGATGATCCCGATGCGGTCGGCCACCGCCTCGGCCACTTCGAGCGTGTGGGTGCTCATGAACACCGTGCCGCCCGCGACGGTCAGCTCGCGGAACAGGTCCTTGACGACGCGCACGGTGCGCGGATCGAGTCCGACCAGCGGCTCGTCGATGACGAGCAATTCCGGGTCGTGCAGCAGCGCGCCGGAGAGGACGATCTTCTGCTTCATCCCGTGCGAGTATTCCTCGCTGAGCTGGTCGAGAAAGTCGTGCATGCCGAGCCGCTCGGCGAGCGCGCCGGTGCGGTGCGTCACGGCCGCGGGCGCCATGCCATACATCCGCCCGACGAAGTGCAGAAACTCGCGCCCGGTGAGCTTCTCGTAGAGGAATGGCTGGTCGGGGACATAGGCCAGACGCGACTTGGCCGCCAGGCCGTCCAGCCGCCCGCCGCCCGGACCGCTCATCAGGTGCCCGCAGACGCGCACCTCGCCCTCGTCGGCGCGGAGCAGGCCGGCGATCATCTTGATCGTCGTTGTCTTGCCCGCCCCGTTGGGGCCGAGGAAGGCAAAGAGTTCGCCCCGGCCGACCTCCAGCGACAGAGCCCGCACGGCCACGTGCTTCCCATAGCGCTTGGTTACGCGTTGCAGGCTGATCGACACGTTCAGATTTCCTCGTCCGGCAGCGGCGGCGGGGTCGTCGCAGTGCGATCGGCAAAGGTCTGTCGCGCCGCGTGCAGCTCCGCCTCGTCGAACGGCTCGTCGACGACCAGCAGCCGCCCGACGAGCGGCAGCATCAACTCGCTGCGCAGCACCTTGCCGTGCTCGTCGACCCAGGTGCGCGAGCCGTTGCACTCGACGACGAAGGCTTCGCCGGCGTCCGGCCGCTGGGGCACCGGCTCGCGCCCGGTGACACGCGCGATGGACGCCCGCGGCGCCGCCCGCCCACCGACCAGCAGGCTCATCGGGTCGACCAGGTACACGCGCCAGGTCTGCCCGACGGCCAGGCCCGGCAGCGCCGAGAACGGCCGTAGCGACTCGCTCACGCGGCCGGCAATATCCGTGTTGACGTGAAACGTGTGATAGGTGTCGCCCGCGCGCATCTTGCAGACGATCTCGTTGCCGACCGTCTCCCCTTCGACCGAGATCTTGAAGGGGGCACCGGCAAAGTCGAGGCTGAACTCCGCCAGCCGGTCCTGGTCATCGAACCTCAGCGAGCTGCTGACGACGATGGTGCCGATCTCGGGCAGGTGCTCCAGCAGGTGTGTGCTGTCATCCTCGACGAGCTCCACACCTACCGCGGTCGTCAGGGTGCGGACGTCGCGCTCCTCGTCCGTCGCGTGCGTGAACGCCTGCGGCCCGAGAAGCTCCAGTGCATCGGCACGTCTGCCACCATGGCCAGCGAAGGCTCGCTCGAGGACAAGAGCCGCGTCGTCGCCCGGGTCGCCACGAAGCTGTTCTC
>CAZNDQ010000208.1:0-7098 GCA_964571825.1 uncultured Planctomycetales bacterium
CGCGTACGCCCCCGACGAGCAAGCATTGTGGATGCACGTCGAAAACCCGTGCAACCCCACCGCCTTGCCCAGCACGTGCACGTAGAAGAACGAGTGAGTGTGGTAGAAACTGTGCGACAGCCGCGGGTATAGCTGCGGATGCTCCACCATCATCGCTTCCGGAGGCATCGACAGCAGCCGGCTGATGACTACCTCCATCCCCGGCGCCTCGAACGCATAGATCGCCCCGATCGCGTTGTTCTCCCGGTCCAGATCCAGCCCCGAGTCCTCGATCGCCAGCCGCATCGCCCGGATCGCGTAACGCACGTCGCGGTATTCCGCGCAGTCTTCCGTGATCAGCACCGTCGGATCGCGCGACTCCACCAGGTGCCATTCCGCCGGCATCGGCGACAGGTACATCCGCACGTAGTCCGCCAGATCGATCCGCAGCTCGCGCTCCACCACGTGCGTCCGGCCCGCCGCCAGCGCCTCCCACACGGCCGACACCCCGTCCCCCAGAGGCGTCACCGGCCCCAGTCCCGTAATGACCACGCGCTCATTCAATTGCGGAAATCTCCCGGAGAGGATGTCATGCGGCCGCGAACACGACCGAGCTATTATACCCGCCGAATCCCGCCGAATTGTTCACCGCGAAACGCAGCGCCGATGCACGCAGCCCGCCCATCACCGGGTCGAGATTCCCCGACTCCGCCGGCTCGCTCAGGTTCCACGTCGGCACCAGTTGCTGTCGCTCCAGGCTCAGCATGCAGCACGCCGCCTCCAGCGCCGAGGCCGCTCCCATCGGATGACCCGTCTGCCCCTTGATCGAACTGAACGCCACGCCGCGCGGAAAGCACTTCCCCATCACCGTCAATTCGATCGCGTCGTTGTGCGGCGTGCCCGTGCCGTGCGCACAAACGTACCCGACCTCCTCCGGCGCGATCCCCGCGTCCCGCAGCGCCGATTGCACCGCCAGCGTCAACCCCGTTCCCTCCGGGTCCGGCCGCGTCGGGTGATAACTCTCGGCGTTAATCCCGCACCCCACCAGCCGCGACCGCACCCGCGCCCCGCGCGCCCGGGCCGACGATTCGCGCTCCAGCACGAACATCCCCGCGCCCTCGCCGACCAGCATCCCGTCGCGGTGCACGTCAAACGGCCGGCACGTCGTCTCCGCCATCACCCGCGCCCGCATGAACCCGATGAACGCCAGAAAGCTGAACCCGTCCGCTCCGCCCACCAGCGCCGCGTCGCACCGCCCCTCGCGCAGTTGCTGCCGCGCCAGTGCCAGCGCCATGTTCCCCGCGGCGCACGCCCCGTACAGGTCGATCGCCGTCCCCGAAAACCCGAGCCCGCGCGCCAGTTGCTCCGAGATGCTCCCCGGCCCTTGCGCGACAACCTCCACCAGTTGCTCGCCCGTCAGCTCACCCTGCCCGCCGAGGAACAGCGGATGCTCGATGAAGTCCGTCGCCCCCATCGTCGTCCCGACGACCACCGACACGCGCCCCGCGTCCAGTCCCTCCGCCGTCAATCCCGCACGCGCCAGCGCCTCCTGCGCCGCGTGCCACGAGAGCTGTGCCGCTCGCCCCTTCACCGGTGCCGGACCCACCGGCTCGCGGATCTGACAGGCCACCCGCCGCGGCAGGTCCGCCGTCGGAAACTGTTCGACTTCCCCCGCCGCCTGCCGGCCGCCCGCCAGCCCCGCCCAGAACGCCTCCTCGCCGCTACCGATCGCGGAAACCACCCCCAGGCCCGTGACAACGATGTCTTCGCTCATGCCGTGTACCCGCTCAGATGGCCGCCCTGACCGCGGTGATGCCGATTGCGGTCCTTCGTTCTCGCCGCTATGCGCCGTCACGCGAAGCACCGCGGAGCTTCCCCGGCAACACGCCGCGGACGCGCGCCAGGAGACTTACCATAGCCGATATTCCGCAATCCGAAATCCGCAATCCGCAATTGAAAAAGGGGCGGGCCGCCAACTTGTGCCGGACCCGCCAATGCATTCCTGTCGCCCGCGCGCCGCGGCCGCCCGCTACGCCGCCGCCAGCCGCTGCGCCATCATCTCGAAGATATCGTCCAGACAGTTCACGCGCTGAATCACATCCTCCGGCAGCTCCTGCCGGATGATTGACTCGATCGTCGCGATCAGGTGCACCGCGTCCAGCGAATCGATCCCCAGCTCGTTCAGCGGGATCGACGTGTTCACCTCCGGCGGCGTGATGTTCAACGCCTCCGCCACCCAGTTCAGCAGTTCCGTTCGCGCGGACTCGTACACGCTCATGTCGCCATCTCCTCCCGCGCCGATGCTCCCGGCGCGGTCCGGCCCTGGTCCTCGGTTCGTTGCCCTTCCGCCTCCAGCGGATAACGCAGGTTCGCATCCAGCCACACCGCGAGCGATTCCCGCCACAAGCGGTAAGCGTGCCAGACGCCGCGTGCGCGCAGGTCGGCCTCGATCGCATCGCATTGATTTGTCGCCTGGCGCGCCCCGGCCGCTCGCGCCGCCGGCAACCTCGCCAGACATTGCTCGAAATAGTCCGGGTTCGTCATCTTCCGCGCACACAGCGCGAACACCATCCCCTGCTGAAACTCGCTCCGCCATTCCGGCGGAATCCGCCCCGCAAGGTCCCACGCCGTTTCCAGCCGGTCGCTGTGCACGAACACCGCCGCCAGCCCCAGCCCGCCCGCCAGGTCGCCCTGATACGCCGCCGGAAATCGCCGGATCTCGCTCGTCAGCCGCTCCGCGTCCCCCATGAACCGGAACCACAGCGACCGACCGACGCCCTGCATCGCCGCGTGTGCCCGATACCCGTCCAGTTCCATCAACCGCTCGACGCGCTCGAACCGCCGCCCATAATCGAAGAAGCCGTACTTGAAGCCGAACCCGTCGAAACAGAGGTAGCGATACATCCGATCCAGCGACTGCGCCACGCGCTGCAGCCGCCCGAACCGCCCGCCGCTCAGCGCGTACCAGAATCCCAGACCAACGTAATACAGATACGTGTACGCGGGAAAACGCCCCACGAGGTCGCGTTCAAATCGCCCCGCCGAAAAGCCGGCGCCAAGCCGCAGCGGCAGCCCCATCGCCACCGCCTCATGCGCAAACGGCCGGTAGTGCGGCTCCAGACCTTCGCAGAACTCGATCCACCGCTCGCCGCCGCAGCCGGTCACCGAATTGAAGCCGCCCGCAACCGCGGCGCAAATCCGCCCGACACGATCCCGCTCGTCATCGCCGCGCGGACAAAAGCCCAGCCGCTCCGGCGACATCATCCCCGGACGGATCCGCATTGCGCGCAACACCAATGGCCAGATGCCCGTCATGCCTGCAACCACCCGGATTAGCTGACATGCAATCCCGTTACGGGATTCCCCCGCGCGGCCTCCGACCGCCGCAGGGCATGTCCCTCGGACCGGTTCGAGTGAGAGTTGTCCGCGCAGATTCGCGCCGAACCCGGCCCGGCCCTCAGCCGCCCTCACACACCAGTATACGCCCTAACTCCCCGCCAGACAATCAAATATGGCCGTAGTAGTCCGGCCCGCCTTTGCCCGAAGCATTTCGGGACGCTCTCCCCGCCGGCCTGGGCTGCCCTTCCCGCCCGCCCGTCGAAACCGACGCCGCCGGCGTACCCTTCCCCTACCTCAGACGTTCCGACCGCCTGGCCGGCTATGCGGAATGTTCTGCGGGCGTAAAAAAGGCCGCGTCCTGCCCGACGGCAGGACGCGGCCCGCTAGAGATTACAGCCTACCGGTCTACTGCGGGAAATCGCCGCTGGCGTTGTTGCAGTTCCCGTTGTCGACCGGCTGCATGAACGTGACGGCGAACGTCGAGAAGTCACCGAGATCGACGTCGTTGTCATCGTCCAGGTCCGCACAATTGAACGTGAACGAACTCCAGCAGTTCGCCGGGACCGGCGGAGCCGGGAACCCGTTGAACGTGCCGGTGAAGCAGTTGGCGAACGTGTCGAAGTCCTCCAGGTTCACCATGCCGTCGAAGTTCAGGTCGCCGCAGGCGCACCCGCACTCGTCCGGCCTGCCGTTGCCGTCCACGTCCTGACTCGTGCCGTCGGCGATGTCGCAATCGTCCGGAATCCCGTTCTCGTTGCAGTCCGCCTCGCACTCATCCGGGATCAGGTTCTCGTTGCAGTCCAGAGAAGCCTGAATCGAATTCACGAGGATCAGCGACCACTGATTGAGGAATCCGGTGTCGCCGCCGGCGTTGTCCGAGACGGTGAGGATCCAGTCACCGAACTTGTCCTCGCCGTCGAACGAACTCAGGGCGCTCGGATTGCCCGTCGCACCGGCGTCCGGGATGAACGAGCCGTTCAACGAGCCGACCGCCGTCTCCACCGAGGTCCCGGCTTCGTCGTCGAACACCACGTTCATGTTGTCCGCGCTGTTGCCGCAGCATGCACCACCAGTGCAGTACGGATCAGCTTCGGCCAGACCCGGACGGCTCATCAGCGTCACCACCGTGCCGGCCGGGCTTTCCAGTGTGATCACCAGATCGCCGAGCCAAGTGTGGGTGATGTTCACGCCGACGTTCAGATCGTTGATCAGACCACTGTCCGGAACGGTGAAGACCTGCACGAGGGCGTTGTTGGTCACGCCGTCGCAATCCGGAATCGCCGCGCCGCCGCCGGCGATGACGTAGGACTTCTCCTCCGTCGCTCCGGCCGCCACGTCGCACTCATCCGGTACGCCGTTCTCGTTGCAGTCCTCGCTCGTGCCGTCCGCCAGATCGCACTCGTCCGGCCTGCCGTTGTCGTTGCAGTCCGGCTCGTCGCAATCGTCGAGCACGCCGTTGTTGTTGCAGTCGTTGACCGACACGATCGTGTTGTCCAGCAGCAGGGCCCAACTGTTTACCGTGCCCGTGTCGCCACCCGCGTGGTCGGACACGATCAGGTTCCAGTCACCCAGCTTGTCCATCCCGTCGAAGGCGGACAGCAACTGCTCCGGACGGAAGCTGCCGGCGAACGGGGAGACGCCCGCACTGATCGCGGTCGCTGCCTCGTCGTCGAAGATCGTACCGGCGTAGTTGTCACCACTGCCGCCACGACGATCCGACAGCATCACGGTCGTGCCGCCGTGCTCGATCCGAATCCGCAGATCGCTGTTCCAGGTGTGCGTGATGTTCACCTGGACGTCGACGTCGTTCACCGTCGCGCTCTCGGCCACACTCAGCGTCGAGGTCACCCCCGCCGCGTTGTTGTCCGGAATCGCGATCGGCCCGTCGACCACATACACCTTCTCCTCGATCGTGCTCGACTCGAACTCGCACTCGTCCGGCACGCCGTTCCCGTTGCAGTCGTTGTCATCGAGCTGGCACTCATCCGGGATGCCGTCTTCCTGGCAGTCCTGGCTCGTGCCGTCTGCGATGTCGCACTCATCCGGGATCTCGTTGCCGTTGCAGTCCTCGCTCACCGGCGGCGTGCTGCCCTCGGTGCTCAGCGCGTGCAACGACCAGGCATTCAGCGTGCCCGTGTCCCCGCCCGCACTGTCGTACACCGAGATCGTCCACGTGCCGCAGATGTCCTCGCCGTCGAACGTGCTCAGCGTGCCCGGGTTCCCCGTCGCGCCCGCATCGGGCTGGAACGAACCGGAAATCCCCGTGCCGCCGCCGAACGCCGCTTCGATCGAACTCGAAGCCTCGTCGTCGAGGATCACATCCATGCCGTCATCGTTGAAGCCGCAGCAGCCGCTGAACGGATCGGTCTCCAACAGACCCGGACGGCTGAACAGCGTCACGATCGTACCCGTGTCCTCGTGCTCCAGAGTCGCCACGAGGTCGCCGTTCCAGGTGTGCGTGATATTGACGTCCACGTCGAGGTCGTCAATCGTCATGCAGTCCGTCACAACGAACGAGTGGACGAACGGCGCAGCACCGCCGCTGTTGTCCGGAATCGGACCGTTCGGCACCACGTCGATATCGTACACCACCAGAGTGCCCGGGCTGCCTTCCAGATCCAGCGAATCCGGGATGTTGTTCCCGTTGCAGTCCTCGCACTCATCCGGCACGCCGTTGCCGTCGATGTCCGCACTCGTCCCGTCAGCGATGTCGCACTCGTCCGGAACGAGGTTGCCGTTGCAGTCCTCGCTCTGGCCGACGCCCGCATCGTTGATGAAGTACAGCGTCCACCGCGTCAGCATGCCCGTGTCCGCCGCGGCATTGTCCGAGAGGAACAGCGTCCATTCACCGGACTTGTTCATCCCGTTGAACGCCGCCAGGGGCTCGTTCGGGCTGTATGTGCCGACCACCATCGGACCCGCACTGTTGAACGTCTCGATCGGTACGCCGGCCGAGTCGTCCAGCACAATGTCGAATCCGTCGTTGTCGAAGCCGAAGCCGGTGCCGGTGAAGCCCGGACGGTCGATGACCGTCACGGTCGTCCCGCCGTGGCTCAGCCGCACGATCAGGTCGCCGTTCCAGGTGTGCGTGATCTGCAGACCCAGGTCGAGGTCGCCGATCGTCCCGCTGTCAGGAACGTTGAACACCGACGTCGTACCGGCCGCACTGTTGTCCGGAATGGTGACATTGCCCACCACCGGATAATCCTTCGCCACAGGACCCTCGTCGTCGCCGCCCTCGGCGTTCAGGATGTGGATCGCCCACGCCCGGAGCCGGCCGCTGTCACCGCCGACCAGGTCGGCGACGGTCAGCGTCCAGTCACCCTGCTTGTTCGAGCCGTCGAACGCCGACAGAGGCTGGTTGGGCACAATCGTGCCCGCAATCGGCGACGCACACACCACCGGCCCGCCTTCGTCGTCGAAGGTCGCCAGCATGTTGTCGAAGTTCCCGCACTGATTGTCCCACAGCAGCACCGTCGTGGCGCCGTGCGTCAGGCGGATCTCCATGTCACCGACCCACGTGTGGGTGATGTCGACCGACGCATCAATGTCCGCAACGATCGCCGACTCCGGCACGCTGATCGTGCTCACCGCCGGCGGCTGCGTGTTGACGATCACCGCGTCCGGATCGACATCCAGCTCGTACGTCTTCGGCACGAACGTGATGCCCAGGTCGCACTCGTCCGGAATGCCGTTCGGCTGGCAGTCCTCGCTCGTGCCGTCCGCGATGTCGCAATCGTCCGGAATCCCGTTCAGGTTGCAGTCCGCGTCGCACTCGTC
>CAZNDQ010000209.1:0-7098 GCA_964571825.1 uncultured Planctomycetales bacterium
GCTCGCCTCTTCGGTCGCTACCGGCGACCTCCGGCATCCATGCCGGGCGAGCCGCGTCGCACTGCGTGCTCAGCCTGGCAACGGTCGTTCGCCCTGACGGGCGAAGAGGCGGAAGCGGATTCGCGCGGCGGCGGGGGTTGGCGTGCTGGGGGCACAAGCGATTCGAGATGCTTCGCTTCGCTCAGGATGACCGGTTGCGCTCTGCGGAAGTGCGGTGAGTTGAGGGTGGGCACCAAGTGTGGGGGGTGCGGCGCGGAGCGTGGGCGGTGAGGACGTCGGCGATGGCGTCGGCGATGGGCAGGCCGGGGCAGCGCTGGAGCCAGAAGAACTCGCCGGAGGGGTTGAGTTCGAGGAAGACGAACTGGTCGTCGGGGGTGAGGATGAGGTCGGCCGCGCCGTAGTTGAGTTCGAGGCGATCCATGAGCAGGAGGAGGCGGTGCTCGAGATCGGGCGGCAGGGCGAAGGTCTGCCACGAATCGAGCATGGCGAGGCCGTCACGGCGCCAATCGACGGCAGCGCGTTCGAAGGATTGGGAGTCGATGGCGGCGGCGAAGACGCGGCGGCCGACGATGGTCACGCGCAGCTCGAGCTTCTTGGGGACTTGCTCCTGAAAGGCCATGGGGGACCAGCGGAGGCCGTCGAGGCGATCGAGGTTGTCGGGTGAGACGGGGGAGGTGAAGACGACTTTTTCGACGCCGTCATCGATGACGCGGAAGGAGGAGAGCATTTTGGCGACGATGCCGCGGGGGCAGGTCCGGGCGAAGTTGCGGACCTGCGCCGGGTCGTTGGTGACGAGGGTGCGGGGCGTGGTCAGGCCGAGTTCGCGCGCGAGGCGAAGCTGGAGAGGTTTCTGGCCGGTCCAGCGGATGAGCGGGAGGGGATCGATCCAGAAAGCGTCGAGCGCGGCGAGGAGGCCGAAAAGGGTCGCGCGCGACTCGGCGACGGCGCCGGTGCGGAGCTGCGGGTCCATCTCGGCAGGCAGAGCACCGGCGACATGATGGCGGCGGAGCCAGATGCTGCGCACATCGCGCAGGTCGCGGGGCCCGTCGCCACCGTCGAAGGTGACGTCGTTGCGCTGCGGATCGTGGTGGAGGGTCAGGCGCACGTCGGTGGGGAAGCGGTCGGAGTCGAGGCGGAGGACGGGCTGGCCGCGCGCTTCGACGGCCCGCGACACCATGTCGACGCTTTCATTGTCGTCGCTGCGGGTGAGAATGAGGACGCTCA
This sequence comes from uncultured Planctomycetales bacterium, assembly GCA_964571825.1. Lineage (GTDB taxonomy): Bacteria > Planctomycetota > Phycisphaerae > UBA1845 > CAZNDQ01. The sequence continues at coordinate 1,225 of CAZNDQ010000209.1, forward strand.
CGGTTGGGCTCCGGCGATGAGGGCGTCGGCGAGGGCATCGCTGATCGGCAAGTGGAGGTCGCGTTCGAGCATGCCCCATTCGCCGGTGGGGTTGACTTCGAGGAAGACGAGTTCGCCGGCCGGGGTGCGGATGAGATCGATGGCGCCGTAGCGGAGGTCGAGGGAACGCATCAGCGTGCCGAGCGCCGCGGTGGTGGCGTCGGGGAGCGAGTCGTGCTGCCAGCAGGCGTCGTCGGGGGAGGCGGTGCGCCAGTCGACGAGACCGGGCACGTCAATGCGGCCGACAAAGACGCGCCCGTCGACCCAGGCGACGCGGAGTTCGCTCTGTTTGGCGACGAGTTCCTGGAAGATCATGGGGCTGTGGCGGAGGTCGTCGAGTCGTTCGAGGTGAGCTGGGGTGACGCGGCGGGTGCGGACGAAGAACGGCGCGCGGCCCATGCTGGAGGAGAGGTTGGTGAGCATTTTGGCGACCATTTCGCCGCCGAGTTCGTCGAAGAAGGCGCGGGCGTCGGGGGCGTGGTTGGTGACGAGGGTGCGGGGGATGGTGAGGCCGGATCGCTGCGCGGTGCGGAGTTGGCGGATCTTGTTTTCGGCGTCGCGGATACGGGCGGGGTGGCTGAGCCAGTGGACGTGCGCGAGGGTTTCGAAGAAGCCGCGTGCAGCCAGAGTGGCGTTGCGGAGGCAGCCGTCACGGAAGGCGGGATCGAGGCGGTCGTCGAGGGCGGGTGGGCACCAGTGGCGGACCCAGACGGCGGTGAGCTGTGAGGCGTCCAAGGCCGAGTCACCGACGATGAGGCGGGCGCCGTCGGCGTTGCCACCGAGGCGCTGGGAGAGGGACCATTCGTGGGGGTAGCGGTCGAGGTCGAGGCGGAGGGACTGGCGTGCGCGACGTGCGAGTGCGGCCTGCACGCGGTCGGTGACGTCGAAGTCGTCGCGATGGGTGAGCAGCAGGATCAAGCGGCGTCTGCCGGAAACGGTGTCCGGGTCAAGCTCTGGAGGCGCGGCGAAGGGACGCGGGGGAAACACAGTGCCCGCGGGTGGTTATCCGCGGGCACCGGAATCTCCGTCAGAGATCAAGTCTGGTCAGGGGTCAGATTTCGACGCCGCCCTCATCGTCATCGGAGGGGTACTTGAGGGTCACGATCGGCGGGCCACCGCCGCCGCCGCCACCGCCACCGCCGTGGCTTCCTCCGCCGTGATGACCGGCTTTGAGGTTGGACTTGACGCGTGGATACTCCTGCTCATCCAGGAACTGCGCGAAGAAGGGAACGATCTGCTCCTGCTTCTCCATGTTCGCTACTCCTGTCGGGTTTGAGTCGGCGCGGAATCTCGCTGACGCAACTCCTCCATCGCCATCGCCACTTCGGGAAGACCGGGACGTGCGTTCCCGGAACTGTACATCGTCCGCTCGAAGTGACGTGTGCTGGACCCGCTTCCAGCCCAGCGTCATATTATCGGGGGCACTTCGCCGAGTCAATGCATTTCGTTTTGTGTCGTGAGACGTGCGCGATGACGGTTGGGCACGCGGTGTTGTGCGTCAGCGGTGCGCGATGAGCAGGGCGGCTTGCGGGCGCTGCATGATGGCGTGCATGCACTGGCGGAGCGTCAGCGGGTCGAGCGAGCCGAAGCTTTCGTCCAGGACGAACACGTCGCCATCAGCGAGGAGCGCGCGGGCGAGGAAGACCCGGCTTTTTTCGCCCTGGGAGAGTTGCCAACCGGTTTCACCGACGAGTTGGAGGATTCCGGCGGGCATGCGGTCAAGCAGGGGGCCGAGGCCGAGTTCGCGACAGGTGCGGTCGGCGAGGGGGAGATCGCCGGGGGCGGGTGGCCAGTCGCGGCCGAGCAGAACGTTGAAGGCGAGGGAGCCGGTGAGGATGTGGTTTTCGTGCAGGGCGGGGACGACGTTGACGCGGCGGCGCCAGGATTCGCGGCCGAGGCTGGGGCGGTCCAGTCCGCCGAGCAGGATGAGTCCAGCCTGGGGCTCGATGAGTGCGCCGAGGAGTTTGGCGAGCGTCGATTTGCCGCAGCCGGACGGACCCTCGAGCAGCAGGCGCTCGCCGGGCGCGAGGGTGAGGTTGCAGTGGCGAAGGATGGGCTCGGGCTGGCCGGGGTATTGAAAGCGCAGGCCCCTGGCTTCGAGGGCGGGGTGCGTCGGCGAGGGATGAACGTCGCGGGCGGGCGCGGGCATTTCGGCGCGGGCGGCGCGGAAGAGTTCACGGATCTGTCCGCCGGCGATCATCGCGCCGACGAGGCTGCCGACGCCGGCGTTAAAGCGCGCAAGGGCCTGAGCCGCCATGAGGATGCCGCCGATGCCGACGGCGATCGCGGTGGCGGGCTGAGCGGAGTAGGCGATGGCGGGAAGGATGGCGAGCAGGGCGGCGAAGATCCAGGTGCGAACGAGCGTGGACATGGCCAGCGCGCTGCCGTCGAGGCGGGAGGCGATGCGTGCGTATTCGTCGAGCGCTTCATCCTCTCCTTCGTGCCATTGGGCGGGGCTCTCCTGCGCGATGCGGGTACGGTGGCCGGCGAGGCGCTCAACGAGCTGCTGCGTGACGGCGAGGCGGGCGGCGGTCCAGGCGCGGCGGCGGGACGAGTAGAACCAGGTGCCGAGGGCGGCGAACACGAGCCAGAACGCGAGCAGCGGCAGGTGAAGGCCCGGCGTGGGTCCGATGGCGAGGACGAAGAGGGCGGAGAGCATCTCGATCAGGGCGAGGGCGGTGTTGAAGCCGCCGGCGAGGATCAACTGTTCGATGGCGCTGGATTCGAGGACCTGGCCGAGGAGCCGTCCGCTGCCCTGGCGATGGAGGTCGCCGGCGTCGAGGCGGAGGATTCCGGCGAGCAGTCGGCGTTTGAGCAGGCCGCCCGTGATGTAGAGGAGCCGCCCGGAGGTCCACGCCGATTGCAGGCGGAGGAGCACGATGGCGGCGACGATGAGGGTCCAAGCGGAGAGGCGTCCGGGGTCGGTGCGGCCGAGCAGGGCTGAGGCGCCGATGATCCACCAGGCGATGATCCAGAACATCTGCTGCGCGGCGTGCAGGCCGATGAGGGCGACGAGCGAGCGAACGACGCCGGCCTCGCGGAGCTGGCGCAAGAAGGGAGCGCCGGGAGGGAGGCGGAGCATCCAGCAGCCGCCGACCGTGGCGTGGGAGAGGCGTTCGCGCACGAGGGCGGCGTGCACGTTGGGCCTGGCGCGCCGGTCGAGCGGCGCGTCGGCGAGGAGGGCGCCGACTTCGTGCGCAGCGCTGTCTTCGAGCCCGCCGGCGAGGAGCCCGCGCAGTTGTTGGAGGGGGATGCGGCGCACGTTCAAGTCGGGATCGACGAGGCGGACGGTACGGCGCGAACAGCCGAGCAGCGCGACAAGCCCTCCGGGTGAGTCGTCGCGCGGCGTGATGTTCCACAGGGCCGGTGCGGCGTGGGCGAGCGCGGCGTCGAGGTCGCGATAGCCGGCGTCAACCGGTTCGGCTTCGAGGCCGAGTTGTTGCGCGGTCGACTCGATCGAACGGGCCACGGTGCCGGCGTCCGACGGGTTGCGGCGCAGCGCGGCGCCGGAGGGCACGGTCGTGGGGATCAGGCCGCCGAGGCGCGCGACGGCCTCGACGGCTTCGTGGGAACGATGGAAGGGCCAGACAAGGGAGGCGTGCGTCATGACCCGGCCTCCGCGATGTGGTCTTCGATCACGTTGCCGTCGACGAGGCGACAGCGGCGCCAGCTTGCGCTGCGGTCGAGCGTCCGGTGCAGTTCTTCCTGCTGCTCGAGCATCGCGCGGAACCAGGAATCGCTCGTGTTGCGGAGCGTTTCGGCGCCGCCATCCTGCACGACTCGGCCGGAGTGGAGGACGATGACGCGATCGAAGCGCTGGGCTTCGGTGACGTCGTGGGTGACGCAGATGAGGGTGGCGTTTTTCCATCGCCGGCGTGCGCGGTCGAGGAGCCGGCCGCGCTGGGTTGCGTCAAGGCCGCGAAGCGGTTCGTCGAGCAGCGCCAGGCGGACGCCCGGGCGCAGCAGCGCGCGGCCGAGGCGGACGCGCTGGGCTTCGCCGGCGGAGAGGTTGGCGCCGTTTTCGCCGAGCGGGGATTGCAGGCCGTGAGGCAGCGCGGCGACGACGGTTTCGAGATCGGCGTCGGCGAGCACGTGCGCGAGGGCGTGCGCTGCGCCGTGGTTGCCGTAGGTCAGGTTGGCGAGGAGGGAGTCATTCCAGAGCTGAATCGCCGGGTCGACCCAGGCGGTGGCGGCGCGGAGGCGATCGACGTTGGTTTCGGCGAGGGGCTCACCGTCGACGAGGACGCGTCCGGCGGCGGGGAAGTGCCAGCCGAGGAGCAGGCTGAGCAGGGTCGTCTTGCCGGCGCCGGAGGGCCCGACGAGCGCGACGTGCGCGCCGGCGGGAATCGAGAGGGAGATGTCCTGGAGGATGGTGTGGCCGGCGGCGCGAACGGTGACGCGATCGAACTCGATGGCGCAGGCGGCGGCGGGCGGCGGCGCGACATCGTCGTCGGGTGTCGTGCGTGCGCGGGCGGGCGCGGACGGGCGAACGGTCTCGGGCGAGTCGAGCGGCTCGAAAACGCGCTGCGCCGTGTTGCGCGAGGCAGGGTATTGCAGGGCGAGGGAGGCGAATTCCTGGGCGGCGGCCGGGAGCGAGAGGAGCCAGTACACGACGAGCAGGAGCGAGCCGCCGGGCTCGGCGGTGACGAATTGCCGGACGAGGAGCCAGGCGATGAGGCCGTAGGTGAGCGTGGAGCCGACGAGCTCGACGGCGACGGCTGCGCGCTGCAGGCGCAGGCCCGCGCGGACCCAATCGATCACCGCCGCTTCGTGTTCGCGGCGGAGCAGGCGTTCGGAGACGGAGGCGCGGAGCGCCAGCAGGCCGAGCATGCCGTCGAGATAGAAGCGCGTCAGCCCGGCGGCGTGCGTGCGCAGGCGCAGGTCGCGCTCGGCGAGGCGGGCCTGCGCAGCGAGCGGCGCGGCGACGGCGGCAAAAGCGATGACGAGCACGTACGGGGTGGAGGCGGGATTGAGCCAGATGATGCCGGCGGTGAGGACCATGACGGTGAGCCCTGCGCGGCAGCACTGCAGGGCCATGGGCGGGAACGCGCGCAGGAGATACAGGCTGTGGCTGCGTTCGACCATGTCGGAGATGAGGCGGCTCTGGAAGTACCGATCGATGAGGCGCGTGACCTTGCGGAGGAATTCGGCGCGGAGCCGCAGCTCGAGCGCCCGGCCGGCGCGGTAGCCGGCGGCGGCGAGAGAGAGATCGAGCATGACGAGGATCGCCGCGTAGGCGATGAGCGCGGCGAGGACGAGGATGCGCTCCGGTCCGAGCCCGAGGAGGCGTCCGGCGTCGAGGAGGCTGCGCAGGACGAGTCCTTCGACGATGACGCCTGCGGAAGCGGCGGCGAGGGCGAGCGCGATGGGCAGGGGGGCGAGGACGCCGTCATCGCGCAACAGCCCGAGCAGCCGGCCGAGCGGCGCGCGCGGCGCCGGCTCGAGGGCGGACGAGAGGTCGGGCGAGAGGTCGGGCGCGGCGCCGGCGTCGGGCGGGCGAGCGGCGATCTCGGCCAGCCCGGTGACGCGGAGCATGACGGCGCCGCGTGCGGCGAGCCATTCGCGCTGGTCGGGTCCGGCGACGGGGCGGACGGACCAGTATTGCGCGGGGATAACGGCTGATTCGGCGCCGGGCAGGAGCGATTCCCGGCGTGCGCGCTCGAAGAGGGCTTCGAGCAGGGCGACGGCGTCGCGGCCGCGGCGGAGGCCGCCGTTGCGCATCGCGGATTCGGTGAGGCGCACGGCGGCGTCGAGCGCAGCGAGTGAGTGCCAGCGCGCATCGGCGGAGGCGGCGTCGATCAGCGCCGCCGTGCGCGTACCCGCTCCCAGCCGCGC
>CAZNDQ010000210.1:0-7062 GCA_964571825.1 uncultured Planctomycetales bacterium
GAAGGGATTCCCGCGGAATCGGGGTGCGAGAAGGGATTCTCGCACCAGCAAGTTGCCGGCGTGCTGGGGGCACGTGGTACTGGAGATGCTTCGCTTCGCTCAGCATGACGGCGAAGAAGTGCAGCAGGCGGCGAAGAAGTGCAGTATGACGGCGAAGAAGTGCAGCATGACGGCGAAGAAGTGCGGTATGTCGGCGAAGAAGTGCGGTATGACGGCGAAGAATTGCAGTATGACGGTAAACAAGCGCTGAGAATAATGGGTTGGGGTGCCTCGCATGACGGGGTATGGGCTGCGACTATCATTCTGGTGGACCGGACGAGTGGGCTGCACCGGGAGCATCCAGATCGGTCAGTATGTGGGGTAAGGACATGGACATTCTGCCATTCGATCCTGAGCCGCTGCGCGAGTTGATCCGGCATCACATTCCGTCGGAGTGGATGGTCAGTCCGGTAGTGGCGGCGGTGCTGTGCCTGGTGGGCGGGCTGATTCTGTCATTGTGGGGCGCACGGATGGTGCGCGGGCTGTTCATTCTAGCGTTTGTCGGCGGCGGCATCTGGGCGGGATACGCGGCGGGCATGCGGATGCAGATCAATCCGTACATCGGCGCTGCGGCGGGTGCGGCGCTGCTGGGTGTGGTCGGCGTGCTGATGTTCCGGCTGTGGATCGGCGTGGCGTGGGCGGCGTTGCTGACGATGGTGGCGCTGACGATGCTGGGCTCGCGGCAAGTGCTGCCGCACTGGGGGCCGTTTCAGGAGGCCAATCTCACCTTGATCACGGGCACGGCGGCGCTCGATCCGTATCAGCCGCCGACGCCGGAGCAGCAGGCGGAGTTCAACGATCCGCAACTGGGGACGGTGCTGAGCCGCTTCGGCGAGTATCTGACGCAGCAGCAGCCGACGCTCCGGCGCAACGCGCTGTTGCTGACGGGGATCGCGGCGGTGGCGGGGCTGCTGATGGGGCTGATCGCGGCGAACCTGACGGCGATCGTGGCGACGTCGGTAGTGGGCGTCGGGTTGATGGGGACGGGGGCGACGTACTTTCTGCAGCGGCTGAGTCCGGAAACGTTGCAGACGCTGATCAACAAGCCAGCCGCGTCGGCGGCGGGACTGGTGGTGCTGCTGCTGCTGACGATGGGCGTGCAGTGGCTGCAGATGCGTCAAAACAAGCCCGGGGCGGGCGCGGCGGCGGCACCGGCCGTCGCCGCCTGAGCGAATCCGATCGTACATTCCTGTCGATATACCGGGGCTCGGTGGGGGTCTGCGCCCGCGCAGCCATGCGCGGTGATCGGACGCTCGGCTGGGCGAAGCGGGGTCGGCCCCGCGGCCGCCGGGAGAGAAAACATGTCGTACATGCTGGCGATTTCGCTGTCGCGGCCGCTGCCGTCGGTGGGCGAGTGGGCGGATCAGCTCTACAACGCGGGGGCGGGTCCGGGTCTGCTGCTGCTGGCGGCGGGCGTCGGGCTGTTGATGTTCGGGCACCAGATCTACCGCATCACGACGAGCGTGGCGCTGGCGGCGGTGGGGAGCTTTGCGGCGTTCGTGCTGTGCCAGGAGTTTCAGGTCGCCGGGACGAACCTGTACACGACGGTGGGGGTGACGGCGCTGGTGCTGGGGGGCGTCGGATTTCGGTTTGTGCGGATCGGGGCGGCGCTGCTGGGCGGGGTGACGGCGATGGCGGCGGCGTACGCGACGGCGGGGGTGAACATCACCTGGCCGTTTGCGTTCTGGACGCTGCTGGGCAGCACGTTTGTCGTCGCAGCGGCGATCTCGTTCGTGCGCTTCGACCACGTGGTGATGTTCACGATGGCAATACTGGGGTCGGTGGCGTTCGTCTCGGGGCTGGTGGCGGTGCTGGGGACGATGCCGCGGGCGCTGGCGGTGTCGCGGCAGTTGATTCTGCGCTTCCCGATCGTGGTGTGGCTGAGCTTCATTGCGCCGGCGGTGATCGGCTTCTGCTACCAGATGGGCGAGTTCCGCAGCAAGGCGGGGCACCCGAAGGCGTAGAGGCGCGGGCGGGGGGCGGAAGAAGCCGCGGGCGCGGTGGGTCAATGCCGGCCAAAGCATGGTTGTCGGTGCGGCGAAGCGCGGATGGAACATGAGCGATTAGCCGGCACGCGCGAAGATGGCGGGTCGAGGACCCGCCCTACAACTCATTCACCGGCATTCCCCGTCAGGTCGTTCATGTCAGGCGTGCGGTTCGATCGACCGTCGCAGGTGCAGCCCCAATCCGCGGGATATGCTCCGCTCCTGACGTAGCGCCGGAATGAGGAGTAGGGCCAGGCGTGCGGGCAGCGTGCAAGTCGATGTTTCACGGGGTTGAAGTGAATGTAGTCTAAGTGGCGGTGAAGATCGGCTTCATCTCGAATGCGATGTTCCCAGTAGCGCTGTTGCCAGAAACCGCGAATGCCCTTGTGTTGCGCACCGGTGCCGACCCGAAGTTCGCGGGTGCCGGTCGCGGCGAACGCTCGAGTGAATCCCTCCTTGATCCGGCGCCAGCGGACGGGGAAATCATGATCGTCCGGGGGCAGCGTCCAGATCGTATGCAGGTGATCGTGAAGCAGCACCATGGCGTCAATCGCAAAGGGATGTCGTGATCGTGTGTCCTGAATTGCCCGATTCAGCAGGCGGCGGGCAAGCGGCAATTGGAAGAGGGGGCGGCGACGGTGCGTGACGACCGTGAAGAAGTACATCGAACCGGGGACGAAGAGTCGACGGTATTCGGGCATGGCAACAAGGCGGCAGAATACCGGGCGCGATGGATGCAGGGCAAGAATCGACAGCAGATCGAACGCGGCAAGGGTTGATGCCATCGCTCGCCGTGTCGTGCGGAGCAGCAAAGCGGTGGATGCAAGTTCTCTCGGCGCGCGCGAAGATGGCGGGTCGAGGACCCGCCCTACAAGGCGTCGAGCGCGTGATTAGAGATCGCGGCTGACGAGGCAGATGGCGACGCCGGCGATTTCGAAGCGGGTGGATTCGTCGATGGTCAGCGGCGGGGAGGCGGGGTTGTCGCCGCGGAGGATGACGGTGCGGCGGGCGTCGCGCTGCTCGACGCTGACGCGTTTGAGCGTCGGCTCACAATCGACGAGGCAGGCGCAGATGCGGCCCTGGACGTGCGCCGGATCCACCCCCGGTCGGTAATGCACCAGGACGATGTCGCCGGGCTTGAGGGTGGGCTCCATGCTGTCGAGGCTGAGGCGGAGACAGTAGCGGTCGGGGGCCCAGAGGTGGCGGAGGACGGGGAAGAGGTCGTATTGCTCCTGCGATTGCGCGGGAGGGCCGGCGGGGATCGAGCCGAGGAGGGGGATTTCGCGGGTATCGAGGGGCTGGGGGGCGTCGTGGTCGGGGCCTTCGCCGAGGAGGACGCCGGCGTGGGTGCCGAGGGCGGCGGCGAGGGCGCGGAGGGAGGCCTCGCTGGGGCGGCGGCGGCCGTGCTCGATCTCGGAGAGGAAGCCCTGGTTGAGGCCGGCGCGGCGGGCGAGGGCGGACTGGGAAAGGTCGAGGGCCTGGCGGTGGCGGCGGATGCGACGACCGAGGTCGGGCGAGACGTCGGAATGGCGACGGCCGCGGGGCATGGGGAGACGATACGGCGCGGACGGCGATTATTGCAAGCGCAATAGCGGGCGGGCGTTGACGTGCGGCGGGCGTTCGGGGATACCCACGCCGCGATGAGTCAGAGCGGACCGAAACACATCGAGGGCGAATCACGCGGGGGGGGGCGCGATGCCATTCTGGTTGTACTGAGTACGGCAGCGCTGGCGGCTGGCGCCTATTGCACGATCTTCGTCGAACAGATCGTGATCGAATTCTGGCAAGAAGCGAGTGGATCTGTTGATAGCGCCCCTTTGCTCGGCGCGGTTATTCTCGCGCTATGCGGCGCCGGGCTAGTTAGCGGATGGTTTGCGGACCGGTGGCCGCGATCGCTGCTGCACATCATGGCCTTGGACCTTGCGCAGATCGCGCTGGTTGGTTTGCTTCCGTTGGCAATTGCCCCGCAGACAGTTGATCTACTAGGTAGCTGGATGTTCGGCGGATTGCTGACCCTTCTTGTCCTTGTGCTTGCGCCCGCGCGAATTCGACTAATACAGCAAACAACCTCCAGTGCTGCACGCACTCGACGCGTGGCGGTTAGCGTGCTGCTATCGGCGTTGTTCGCGCCGGGCCTGTACTACCTCGTCATGCTGATCATCGTCGTGCGGGAGTCGGCGGATCCTTCTGAGCTGTTCGATTACATGTTGATAGGTCTTGCGCCAACGGGAATCGGATTGTGGTACGGAATCACCCGGTTTGCGTTTCTACGACCTGCACGACGCACACCGCACGTGGCTCGCACCGATTGGCGCGTCTCGGCGATCGGGTATCTCGATGGTCACGCCCATTTGCATCGAGCACTCTGGTTAGTCTTCGTGTTCTGGACGGGCGTTGCGGCACTCATTCTTGCCACTCGTGAAGCACTACGGCCGGTTGTCAATGGTAACGCGGATGGCGTCATTCTTTACGCATTGATGGGATGCGTAGTGGCCATGGTGGCGCGGCTTGTATTTGGCCGGGCGCTGCGGGACGAGCTGGCGTTGACGTGGGCGGTGTTCGGGCTGGGGGTTGTGGGGATCATGGTGGCGGTGCAGGTGCGCGGGGCGGGGCCGTTGCGGGCGGATTCGTCGGCGATCACGCTGATGCTGCTGGGGGCGATGATCGCGCTGGGGCACTGTTTTACGCTGACGATCGTGCTGCGGCTGGCGGCGCGGGCGGTAACGGGGCGGCTGCTGGCGTTGTTCGATCTGCCGCTGCGTGCGGTGCTGGTGCTGCTGATCGCGGCGAGCGCGGGGCAGTGGTCAGCGCCGGTGCCGGCGGCGGCGCTGGCGCTGGGCGCGGCGGTGCTGCTGATCATCGCGGGGCTGGTGGCGCACGGGGTGCGCGTGCGGCGGTCGGCGTTCAACTACTTCACGGGGTTCGTGCAGGACATCAACCAGTTCTATGCGCGGTGGATGTTCGGCGTGCAGCGGATCGGGCGATGCACGGTGCCGGCGGAGGGGCCGGTGATCGTCGCGGCGAATCACACAGCCAGCATCGACCCGAACCTGATCGGGGCCACCTGTCCGCAGCGGATGATCGGGTACGTGATCGCGCGGGAGTACGCGAACTTTCCGTTCGTGCGGTGGGTGATCCGGGGGATCGAGTGCGTGCCGGTGCGGCGCGGCAGCGGCGACGCGGGGGCGGTGCGGGCGGCGCTGCGGCATCTCGAACAGGGGAAGGTGCTGGGGATCTTCCCGCAGGGGACGATCGAGAAGCCGGGGGAGCCGTTGGGGCCGCATACGGGCGTGGCGCTGCTGGCGCTGCGGAGCGGGGCAACCGTGATCCCAGTGCACATTTCGGGGACGCGGTGGTCGAAGAGCATCGTGCGGCCGTTTGTGCGGCGGCACGAGGCGCGGGTACGGTATGGGCGGCCGGTCGATCTGAGCGCGTACGCGGGGCGGGAGCGCGACCGGGAGACGCTGCGCGAGGCGGCGGAACTGATCATGGCGAAGATTCGGGAGCTGGGGGAGAGGTCAATGTGAGATGTGGGATGGCGGATGTGGGATGTAATGAAGTGCGAAATGCGGAATGCGGAATGCGGCATCGGGGAAGAGGACGTACGGGCAGTGGCGTGCTGGACGAACCGTATGATCAGATCCCGGCGCGCCGGGACTCACTACGCTCGGAATGACGGATGTGGGAAGGGCGGGGCCGTGCGCCGGCGCGCGGGAAGCAGCAGGCAGATCGCGGCGATCAGCAGGGTGACCAGCGTGATGTTGCGGCCGAGGCGGAAGCGCCGGTCCTCGTACTGGAAGACGACGCGGTGCGCGCCGGTGGGGAGGTCGAGACCGCGGAAGAGGAAGTTGGTGCGGTAGACTTTGGCGGGTTGTCCGTCGACGGTTGCCGACCAGCCGGGGTAGAGGGTGTCGGCGAGCGTGAGAAAGGCGTCCTGCCGGCAGTCCACGTCCAGCTCGACGCGGTGGGGCATATACGAAGCGATGTTCACGGTACCGGGGTTGCCGGGGAGCCCCGGCAGCGGCGGGCCGTCATAGTCCTCGACGACGGCCTCCTGGGCGAAGTTTCGCGCGGGGTCGGTGACAACGCGCCAGGCGTCGGCGGGCGTGTCCACCGCGAGCACCTGCGGGACAAGGTAAGCCCGCGGGAGGCAGGCGGCGTTCTGATAGACGTAGACCGGGCCCGTGTGGATGAGGTGCAGCGCCGGTGCCACGATCTTGAAGTCAGGCATCGCCAGAATGTATTTCACGTTGCAGAGACCGAGCAGTTGCGGATCGCCGGTGACCTTGATCGCCCTGTCGAGATCGACGAAGCGCCGGACACGGAGCGAGTTGGGGAAGGAACTGAAGCTCGGGATCCCGAAAGTCAGCGGGGTGTGGCCGGAGAGGATTTCGGTGACAAGGCGCGCCGATTCGTCGAAGGAAACGGGCGAACGAAACTGCCCGATCATGTCACCGGGCTGCCCCTCCCAGACGGAGTAGATGCGGTACATGCCGTCCGACTGCGGCGGGAGGGCAGCGAGTGCCGCGGGCGGCGTTTGGATAAGAGAGGGATTGACGAGCGCCGGTCGCGGCAGATTGAAGAAAACCACGTTGACCGCTTGCAGAGCGATGAGGGCGAGGGCGAAAGGTGCAGCGCGAAGCAGGCGGAAGAGACGCGCGGCGACGAGCAGGAGGGCCGTGGCGACGACGACGACCGCGACATGCAGATCGCGTTGGCGGCCGTCCAGGAGGGTGGCCAGGCGCTGGGCCGCGAGTTGCGGATCGGGGGGGTGTTTCTCGGGGGGCGGGAGAAAGCCGTTGCGCGCCGCGTGCAGATAGAACAGCGAAGCGGCGGCGATGAGGGTGATGGCCGCGAGCAAGGGCAGCGCGGAGCGCGGCGGCGGCGGCGAGGTATCGTCGGGCGCCGGCGCGGCGGCGTCGGCGCGGAGACGGAGGAGGGCGTCGAGGCCGCGTCCGGCGAGCAGGGCCGCGGCGAGAATGGTGAGCATGACGAAAATAGCGCGGTTGCGAAAACCGCTCGTCGGCGGGAGCACGGC
>CAZNDQ010000211.1:0-6948 GCA_964571825.1 uncultured Planctomycetales bacterium
TGCGGCGCGGGCGGGGCCGGCCGCGAGCGCGGCTAGCCGCGCGACAACTCGGCGAGCAGGGCCGTCAGGAACTTCCAGAATCTCTGGACGGAGGCGACGTAGACGCGTTCGTCGGGGCTGTGGGCGCCGCGGATGTTTGGCCCGAAGGAGACCATGTCCATTTTACCGATCCGGTCTCCGATGATGCCGCATTCGAGTCCGGCGTGAATGGCGGTGACGTGTGGCGGCTTGCCGCAGACCTGTTCGTAGACGCGGCGACAGGCGGCCAGGAGCGGCGAGTCGGGGTTGGGCTCCCAGCCGGGGTACTGATTGCCGGAGGCGGCGGTGGCGCCGGAGAGGATGCCGACACCCTTGATCTGGGAGAGAACGGCGTGGAGGCGCGGGGCGGAGCTGCTGCGGGAGAGCGTGGCGACCTCAACCTTGAGGAACTGGCCCTGGGCGACGGCCGGGGCCTTGACGCTGGAGACATTGTTGGACGTCTCGACGAGGCCGGGGATGCGCGGGTGGAGGCCGAGGACGCCGTGAGGCAGGGAGACGAGCATGGAGAGGACGCGGTCGGTGTCGGCGCCGGAGATGGCGCCCTGGCCTTCGCCGCCGGTGGCGACCTCGGCGGTGAGCCGAATTCCCTCATCGACGCCGGCGAGTTCGCGGCGCAGGTCGGCCTGGGCGGCGGCGGCGAGTTGCTCGGCGGCGGCAAGCAGGCCGGCGCCGCCGATCAGGACGGCGCGGGCCTCGCGCGGGATGGCGTTGCGGAGGTTTCCGCCGGAGAGTGAGACGAGTCGGGATTCGGGCTCGAGGCGGAGGAGGGTGCGCGCGAGGAGCTGGATGGCGTTGCCGCGGTTCTCGTGGATGTCGGCGCCGGAGTGTCCGCCGCGGAGGCCGTCGACGCTGAACTGGACGATCTCCATGTCGGTGTGGATCGCTTCGGTGGGCAGCGAAAGCGTGAGGGTCGTATCAGCGCCGCCGGCGCAGCCGATGTAGATTTCGGTGTCCTCTTCGCCGTCGAGGTTGAGCATGCGACGGCCGCGGAAGAGGTCGGGAGTGACGCTCTTGGCGCCGGTCATGCCGGTTTCTTCGTCGATGGTGAGGAGGATTTCGAGGGGGCCGTGCCTGACGTCGGGCGACAGGGCCGCGGCGAGTGCGGCGGCGACGCCGATGCCGTTGTCGGCGCCGAGCGTGGTGCCGTCGGCGCGGACGATCTGCTCGCCGTTTTCGCGGTCGAGGCGGAGGCGGATGGGGTCGTTCTGGAAGTCATGCTTGGTCGAGGCGTTCTTTTCGCAGACCATGTCGACGTGTGCCTGGAGGACGGTGAGGGGGGCGTTCTCGCAGGCGGGGGAGGCGGGCACGGTGGCGACCATGTTGCCGACGGCGTCTTCGCGGACGGGCCAGCGCTGCTTCTCAAAGATCGTGCGGAGGTGGGCGCGGATGCGGTCCTCCTGGCGCGAGGGGCGCGGGATGGCGGCAATCTCGGCAAAGAGTTTCCAGACGGGCCGTGGTTCGAGCGCGAGGATTTCCTGATTGGTCATGCTTCCGCCACTCCAATGCGTCAGGGGTCGGAAAAAAGGTCGTTCTATCATCGCCGCGGCGGGCGGTTTGTCCAGAGAGCGGGCGGGCGATCGGCAAAATCGCTGGAAGTGGGGCCGAGGGCGGCGGTACAATGTCGGGACGGAGGGCGCCCGGCGGGAAATCCATGATGAGAACCAGCGGCTTGATGGGGCGAACGATGTTGCGCGCGGCGGCGGCGGTGCTGGCGCTGGGGGCAGGCGTTCGCGCAGGGGGGCTGTTCGACTGGGACCCGCGCGGGGAGGGCCTGATCCGCGAGCAGTACATGCGGAAGGTACACGGCGGCGGGTCGGGGCCGGACTATGCGTATCTGATGGGCAAGTACGAGATCACGGTGGCGCAGTTCGTCACGTTTCTTAACGACGCGGAGGCGAATCAGGGCAATCCGCGCGGGGCGAACCTGGTGTTTCGCGCGAACGGGGACGTGGGGATCGCCAACTCGACGTGGATCGACTGCGTCATCGACCTGAGCGACAACAACAACGCGAATTTCAGCAACGGGCTGGCGTACGATGCGGGGATGCCGGCGGGGTCGCGGTACAGCTTCGACCCGCAGCGCGCGGACCATCCGATCGTGGCGGTGTCGTGGATCGGTGCGGTGAAGTTCTGCAACTGGCTGACGCTCGATCAGGGAATGCCGCTGGAAGCGCGGTGCTATCGCGAGGGGCCAAACGAGAATGACTGGGCGCCGGTGACGGCGGGGAACTGGGGCGTGCGCGATCTGAACGACGATGAGCGGCGCGCGCTGGTGCGCAACCAGCGCGGGTATCGGCTGTTCATGGACAACCTGCCGCTGACGGCGGAGGGCTATCTTTCGGACCAGGTGAACGAATTCAACGAGTGGTACAAGGCGGCGGCGTACGACGTGAACGGGCCGCAGACAGCGCGGCAGGTGCTGGCGTACGACGGCGGGCCGGTGTACACGGTTCCGGCGTATCACTGGGTGTTCGGCTTCGGGCGCGACGAGTTGGCCGGCGCGGACGCGAATTACCGCTTCAGCGGCGATCCGTACGAATCGGGGACGACGCCGATCGGGTTTTACGACGGCGTCAACATGCTGGCCGACGGGACGACGCCGACGCAGGCCGGCGGCAATCCGTACGGCATCGAGGATCTGTGCGGCAACGTGGTGGAGTGGGGGCAGGATTACGTGAAGCTGCCGTCGCTGCGCTGTGTGCGCGGCGGCACGTGGGAGGTGGCGGGGTACGTGGGCTCGGCCGCCTATCGCTCGCGGACGGCGCCGGTGTACACGTTTGCCAAGACCGGGTTCCGGGTCGTGCAGGTGCCGGAGCCCGTGGCGGGCGACATCAACCGCGACGGGCGCGTGGACCTGAACGACTTTGCGACGCTGATCGTGTGCTTCGGGCTGAGCGGGCCGGACGAGTCGGGTTGCGGGGCGGAGTCGTTCGCGGACAGCGATCTGACAGGGGATGAGTCGATCGGGCTGGACGATTTTGCGACACTGTCGGTGAATTTCGGGCAGAGATGAGCGATTCCGGGCGAGTGCGGGCGGCGGGCAGGCGGTTTTTGCGGACGGCGACTACACTCGGCACAGGCTGGGGGGTAGAATAACCTCCGGCGTCGTCTGGCGCGCGGCCGGGATCAGCGACACACACCGGGCCACAAGCACGCGGGAAATCAGCACGGGTTGACCCCCCCGCTCCCGCACGAACCTAACACACGACGAACCTTGAAGGGAGATGGCGTGGCGGATACGGAAGCTGCTCACTTCGACCTGGACGAACATGAGCCGGGCCCGGCCGGTCCGGGGGACACAGTGACGCCGGCCGAGGCGCGGGCGGTGCCGACGGCGGAGATCGACGTCTCGGAGCAGGAGGCGGAGACGCTCAAGGCGCATGCGCCGAAGATCGAGAAGTTCTTCCGCGCGGTGGTGAAGATGCAGGCCTCGGACCTGCACCTGAAGGCGAACTGTCAGGCGCGGGTTCGGCTGGCGGGGAAGCTGCGGTCGATCGCGGGAGCGCCGCTGGCGAACGAGAAGATCGAGCAGATGCTGTTCGAGATCATGAACGCGGAGCAGAAGGAGTCGTACCACCGCAACGGGTCGGCGGACTTCGCCTATCAGCTCGGCGGGTCGGACCGGTTCCGCATCAACATCTTCCGGCAGCGCGGGCTGACGTCGGTGGCGGCGCGGCGGGTGAACAACCAGATTCTGAACTTCGATCAGCTTCATCTGCCGCAGTCGATGTACCGGCTGGCGGACTTTCATCAGGGCCTGGTGCTGATCGCGGGCGTGACGGGAAGCGGCAAGAGCACGACGCTGGCGGCGACGCTGGACCGGATCAACGCGACGCGCTCGTGCCATATCGTGACGCTGGAAGATCCGATCGAGTACCTGTTCACGGACAAGAAGTCGTTCATCAACCAGCGGGAGATCGGGCTGGACGTGAAGGACTTCCACGATGCGCTGCGGTACCTGATGCGCGAGGATCCGGACGTGGTGCTGATTGGCGAGATGCGCGACGTGGAGACGTTTTCGGCGGCGCTGCACGCGGCGGAGACGGGGCACCTCGTCTTCGGCACGGTGCACGCGAGCGGTGCGGCGCAGGTGGTGACGCGGCTGCTGGACCTGATGCCGGAGTCGTCGCGCGACCTGATCCGACAGACGCTGGTGTTCAACCTGCAGGCGGTGGTGGTGCAGAAGCTGCTGCCGAGCATCAAGCCGGGGCTGTCGCGCGTGCCGTGCGTCGAGGTGATGTTCTCCAACCCGATGGTGCGCAAGCTGATCTCGGAGAAGCGCGAAGAGGACCTCGTGGACGTAATCAAGGGCTGCGGGCAGGAGGGGATGCTGGACTTCAACGAGTCGATCCACCGGCTGATCAACGAGGAGTACATTACGATGGCGGTGGGCGAGGCGGCGTCGCCGAACCCGGAGGAGTTGCGCATGCGGCTCAAAGGCATCCGGGGCGCGCGCGGCGGGCTGCTGGGATGATCTTCGCGGGCACCGGGCGCAGCAGGTTGCCCGTCCGCCCGATAAAGCGTCCCCGGTCAGTGCTGGCGCTGGCGCGGTCCGGCAACCAGGGCTGGGAGCGCGGTGCAGCGGGTTGATCCGGCGGCGAAGGACGCCGATTTACGGTCCTGTATCGAGCGGTCAGGACACGAACATCGCGACGAGTGCGGGTCTGTTGTGGAGGAACTGCCGTGCGAAAGCAGTTGAGTGGCGTGGTTCGGTATCGGCTGGCGCTGTCGGCCGTGGCGGCCTTTGTTTCGCTCAGCGCGGCGACCGGGCAGGCTCAGGAGCCGGCGGCGCCGGCGCAGCCGAGCGCGCCAGGGCCGCGGCTGACGGTTGAGCCGGCGGAGGTGAACCTGGGCCAGGTGTATTGGGGCGACACGGTGCGGGGCCAGGTGATGCTGCGCAATACGGGGACCGAGCCGCTGCAGATCGCGCGGATCGAGAGCACCTGCGGGTGCACGGCGGCGACGCTGCGGGACCAGGACAAGCTGATCGCGCCGGGCGCGTCGGTGCCGCTGGGTGTGTCGATGCACCCGAAGAACGAGCAGACGCCCCTGGTGAAGTACCTCAAGGTGTACAGCAACGACTCGTCGCACCCGATGACGCAGATCAAGGTGAGTTCGGACGTGCTGGTCGGTGTGGCGGTCGATCCGAGCTTCGTGCTGTTCAAAGACCTCGACGTGGGCGAGACGCGGTCGATGACGGTGACGGTGAGCAGCCGCGACGGGGAGGAGATCACGATCCAGGACGTGACGTTTTCGCACGGGATCTACAAGGCGGAGTTTGACCGCACGGCCAGGGGCACGCAGCATCAGATCACGGTGACGACGGGACCGATCGAGGACACACGGTATCCGGCGTCGAAGATGACGGTGCGAACGACGCACTCGAAGACACCGGAGATGTCGGTGAACGCGAACTCGATGCTGCGGCCGGCGGTGACGCGCTCGGCCAACATGCTGAACTTCGGCGAGGTGTCGCCGGGGGCGCCGGCCGTGGCGTCGATGGAGCTGACCGACTCGCGGACGGGCGAGGCGGTCAAGTCGGTGCGGGCGCAGTTGCCGAAGTACCCGGACATTCGCATTGAGGCGCGGGCGGATGAAACCAATCCGAAGCTGTGGCGGTTCACGGCACACGTGCCCGAAGCGCACGCCGGTCAGAAGATCAGCACGCCGATCCGGCTGGATACGAACGTGCGGCGGTCGGAGCCGGTGATGATGATGTGCGCCTTGATCGTCAAAGGCGGGAGCAGCGCATCGACACCGGCGGCGCGGGCGCCGGCGGCTTCTTCCACGTCGGCACCGGCCGCGGCCCCGACGTCGTCCTCGTCGGCGGAGTAAGCGCGGGCGCGCGCCCGCGGAGACCGCGGAGGAATACCTGCCGCTCGTACGGCGCGGAACGGGCGGCGGGTCCGTTGCGCTTGCCGGACTTCATTCCCTGCGCTGCGCTCGATCGGTTATGCTTGTCTGCATGTCGTCCGAGACGCCGAGCAGCGTCGGAGAGCTGGATGCGCGCGGCTACCGCGGGCGGGTGATCCGCTTCCTGATCGTGTTCGGCGTGCTGAGCGCCGGGTCGAGCCTGCTGGAAACGGCGATGATGAAAAAGCAGTTCGGGGAGGGGTATCAGGTTTTTCTGGCCGGGACGGTGGCGGGCGTGACGCGGTCGTTCGGGCTGGAGGTGGAGCGGCAGGGGCGGGTACTGCTCACGGGCGGGCCGCCGATGTACGTCACGGTGGAATGCAGCGGGGTGCTGGCGACGGGGCTGTTCTGTGCCGGGGTACTGGCGTTTCCGTGCGGCTGGGGGCGGCGGCTGGTCGGCGTCGGGGTGGGCGTCATCGGCGTGGGGCTGCTGAACCTGGCGCGGCTGATTGTGCTGACGGTGATCGCACGCGTGCGGCCGGGGATGTTCAACATCACACACGACGTGCTGATGCAGGGGTTCCTGCTGCTGCTGGTGGCGCCGCTGTGGATCGCGTGGTTGGTGTGGGCGCTGCGCGGCAAGCGCCGCAGCGGCGCGGCGGTACGCGGTGCATGAAAGGGCGAGTGCGTGCGTCGATTCCTGCTGGAGGCGATCGGCTGGACGCTGGCCGCGGGCATCGTGTGGTGGTGGGCGCTGGCCGAGGGGGCGTTGTGGCCGACGACGGTGTGGCTGGCGAAGATCGTGCACCGCGTGGCCGGGACGCCGGCGCCGTATCTGCTGCCTGAACTCAAGTCGTTCTACTGGCAGACGCCGATGTTCCCGCCGCTGGTCGGGCTGATGCTGGCGTCGCGCTGGCTAACGTGGTCGACGCGGCTGGTGCGTCTGGCGGCGGGGCTGGCGGCGTTCTGGCTGGCGGTGGCGCTGCAGATCGCGCGCGTGTACTCGCCGTATCTGGCGACGACGGCGCTGCGGAATTACCTCGAACGGATGAGCAT
>CAZNDQ010000212.1:0-5148 GCA_964571825.1 uncultured Planctomycetales bacterium
GCTTACGCCGTACCCGTTCATGATGAAATCGCTGCCGTCACCGGGAAGGTCCGGAGCGAAGACACCGGGGTGACCCGCAGTCTGATTCACCGAGTGCGACGTCGAGATGTCGTCGCCGAACTGATTGAGCGGCGTGCCGGCTGCGCCCGGCAGATACGACGTACCGAGTGTGTTCTCCAGGTACACCGGTGGATCGACTTCGGTGCGACTGGAGTTTCCCGTGTCCCACATGTCGAAATTGTCGATCTCAGCGAGCCCGACATACGCCGAGTTCGGCTGTGCGGCGAGGGCTGGAACCGCCAGCATCCCCACCAGTGCGATGCTCAGAAGTGCGTTTTTCACCTTATCCTCCTCCATTAAGAGTGCGAATACCCAAAGTGCCTGTGAATCCTGTTTTGAGGCGTCTTACGGGACGCCACGATTTGCCTTGAGTGCGAGAGCTTCTTACCCCGCCTTCACCTCCTTTGTACGGCTGTCAGCTCATTCCGCCTCGTCGGCCGGGCCTTTCGACCCACGCAAAACCACACACCAGACCCCGCGGCGGGGTCGTGCCGCTCTGACTGTCCGTGCAGCAATGCTGCCCGGCTCTCTCTGCTCTATCCCATGGAAGCCGGTCGACTGATCGCCGACCCGATGTCCCCGACGACGCAAACCACCGCCCGTTCCCACGCGGACGAAGATGCGCATGATTCGTAGGGACGAAGTGCTTTGAAGTGAGTGCTTTTCCTCTCCAAAGCCTTCTATCGCTCCCCCAATTTTAACGAAACGCTTGCGCCGTTCAAGAAAAATCCAGCCCGAACGAGCAGGTTTCAAGCAGGAATCTTCGTCTCCGGGGGCGTCGTAATGCCCCCAATACGAGCGCCTTACGACGAATTAAAGTGTCAGCGGACGGACGTACGCCCTCACTGTATTCCGGCCCTCGCGCGGAAATGGGCAACCTACAGACTCAGCAACGGCGACACCCGATCCCGCGGTGCAACCAGCGCCTCGACCGAGTCCCCGCACCGTTGCCGTAGAGCCCCGAGTGCCAGATCGGGGTGGTTGTTCGCCTCGCTCAGGTGCGCCAAAGCCAGCCAGCGAAGGCGGCCGGTCGGTACGGACCGCGTCAGCGAAGCCGCCTCGTCATTGGAGAGATGCCCATGCGGCCCCGCGATCCGCGCCTTGAGGTCCTCCGGATACGAACCGCTGCGGAGCATCGCCGGGTCGTAATTGCTCTCGAGGTAGGCGCCATCGACGCCGCCCAGCACCTCATGCAGCCCTCGGAACGGATGCCCGAGGTCGGTGAGAATGCCCAGCCGCCGCCCGTCGTACTCGAGGATGAACGCCACGCCGTCGACCGCGTCGTGCGGCGTCGGCAGCGAACAGACGGTCACGGGACCGACGCGGAACGGCTCGCCGGACCGGAAATGCCGGACATCGTGCACCCGGCCCCAGGCGCCACGCGTTTTCGCATACGTCCGCCGTGAAACGTAGATCGGCGCGCGGAAACGCCGGTGAAATGTCCCCACGGCACAGACGTGATCCTGATGCTCGTGGCTGACCAGGATCGCGTCGGCATCGACCAGCGTCCGGCCGTGCTCGGCGGCGCGCAGCTCAGCCTGCCGCGCGCTGATCCCCGCGTCGACGATCAGCCGGAACCCGCCCGCCTCGACGTAGATGCTGTTTCCGTTCGAGCCCGACTGGAGCGAGAACGTCACGAAATCCGACGGGGCGAAGAGGTGCACAGCGAGGCGGCCTCCTGAGGCTATCGCGGAACGAAGTTCGTCTGCGGGGTAATGCGGGCCACCGCCTCCGCGAGAAGCAGCGCGGCGTGTTCAAGGTCGGCCAGGCTGACGACCTCCACCGGCGTATGCATGTAGCGGTTCGGCACGCTGAGCAGTCCAGTTGCCACGCCGCTCCGCGAGATCTGCATCACGTTGGCATCGGTGCCGGTCCCGGCGGGGGCGGCCTCCGTCTGAACGTCGATCTTGCGCGACCTGGCGGTCTCCTGCAGCAGCTTGCACACGGCCGGGTTGATGTTCGCCCCGATCGAGATTACCGGCCCCTTGCCGAGCTGAATCTGGCCGAAACGCCGCTTGTCGATATCGGGGTAATCGGTGCCGTGGGTCACGTCCACCGCGATGCCCACGTGCGGGTCAATCCCGTAGCACGAAGTGCGCGCGCCGCGCAGCCCCACCTCCTCCTGAACGGTGCTCACGGCATACAGGGCGCACTTGAGGTTCTTTTGCGCGGCCAGACGCAGTGCCTCCATCACCACGAACACTCCGCACTTGTTGTCAAACGCCGGGGCGGACACCAGCCCGTTCTTCAGGTCGATCATGTCCAGTGCGCAGGTGATCGGATCGCCGACCGCCACCAGACGCTGGGCGTCCTTGCGGTCTTTGGCGCCGATGTCCACCCACAAGTCGCGCAGCTCAATTCGTGCCTGATTGCGGTCCTCGGGCTTGATCAGGTGAATGGGTTTGCGCCCGATGACGCCCTCCACCGGTCCGCCGGCCGACCCCACGCGCACCCGAGTTCCGGGGAGAATCGTCGCATCCATCCCGCCGATCGGCACGACAAAGATGTACCCGTGGTCGTCAATGTAGTTGACCATCAGCCCGATCTGGTCGCAGTGGCCGGCGAGCATCACGCGGGGCGAGCCCTTGACGTTGATCCCGGCAATGACGTTGCCATGCACGTCGGTCTCGACCGTCTCGGCGACGGATTCGATCCGCTTCCGCACAACGCCCTGTATGCGCTGCTCGAAGCCGGAAGGGGAGGGAGTCTCGACCAGTGCACGGAGAAAGGCGAGGGAATCTTTGCGCACCGAGGGTCTCCGGGAAGCTGTCGGCGGCCGCGCGCGGGGCAGGTCGAGCGCGGTCGACGGGACGGGGAGTATTCTGCGAGTGCGGCGTGCGGTTGTCCAACGCTCCGGCGGCCTGTCAGTGCAGCTGCCGCACCGCGTCAACCGGCGGCGCGGCGGGGAATCGGTCGGGGCGAACGAGGTGGGCAAGGACCTCGAGGCTGTCGACGATCCGCGGTCCGGAGCGATTGAAAAGGGCGTTGCCGTCGGCGGCGTAGACGCGGCCGGTCCGGATCGCCGGCAGGTCGGCCCAGCCCGGCAGGTGCACCAGCGTCAGCGCTTCCGCCGACGCGCGGGCCAGGTCGAAGCCGCAGGGCATGATCACAATGACCTCGGGCTGCCAGGCGGCCAGGTCCGCCCACTCGGTGCAGGCGCTGTGGGCGCCGTACGTCCGAATGTAGCCGTGCCCGCCGGCGAGTTCGATCAACTCCGGCAGCCAGTTCCCCGACACCATCAGCGGGTCCGTCCACTCGATGCACAGCACGCGCGGGCGCCGGACGGGCGGAAGGTCGGCCGATACCGTGCGGACGGCGTCGACGCGGCGCTGGAGGCGGGCCACGAACTCGTCAGCAGCGACCTCGCGGCCGACGGCACGCCCGACCCGGCGGATGTCATCGAGGATGTCCGCGAGGCTGCGCGGGTTGAGCGCAATGACGCGGGTGTCGCGCAGCGCCGGCTCGCTCCGGACGGCGGCGATGACGTCGTCATAGCGGACCGCGCACACGTCGCACTGCGCCTGGGTAACAATGAGGTCGGGGCGCAGTTCAGCCAGGAGCGGCAGGTCGAGCGCATAGAGCGGCTGGTGCGTCTCCGCGGCTGCCCGCACCTGGGCGTCGATTTCGCTGCTGGCGCGCGAGGCATCGACAAGCGTGGTCGTGACGCGCGGCCGGTCGCTCGCCTCCGGCGGATAATCGCATTCGTGGCTGATCGCCACCACCTGATCGCCGAGACCGAGCGCGAAAAGAATCTCGGTGCTGCTCGCCAGCAGCGAGGCGATGCGCGGCGAGGGCGGCCGGTTCACCGGGACTCCTGCGGATGCGCGGGGGGCAGGTCCGTTCGGCATGTACCGTCCTTACAGGTGCGCCCGAGCCGGTGCCGGTTGCGCGCGACCCAGGCATACGCGGTGCGGAACAAGCTGCGCAGTCCGGGGACGCAGTAGAGCCACGCGAACAGCCGCCAGCCGGGAACGCGCCGCGCGATTTCGTACACCGCGTCGGCGCCGACGGCGATCCGGCCCGGCCCGAGCACCAGACGCATCCCACTGTTGAAGTCACCGTCGGCAAGCGCGGGGATCAGGTCGGCGACGGCGGGGGCGGAGCGGGGGAGATAGTCGAACTGGTCGTGGCGGTCGCGGCGCTGAATGCGGGCGACGTTGGCACGGCAGAAGGCGCACTCGCCGTCGTACACCACGATGGGTCGCGTCGCGGTAGGCGTCACCTTCATCATCTCCATGCGATGCCGGCCCCGATCATTCATTAGAGCGTAGTTTGGTGGGGCGGGGGGTTCCAGCCCCGCACCCGGGGGCGGCCGCGCGTACAATGCGGCCCGATGAGGCGGCGCAATCCTGTTGGCGAAGTGGGGCGGCGCGGACTGGCGGGTGCGCCGTTGCGGCGCACAGTGCCGGGCGCGCTGCTGCTGGCGATGACGCTCGCGGCCTACGTGCCCGCGCTACGCGCGGGGTTCATCTGGGACGACCCGGACTACGTGACGAAGAACCCGGTGCTGACGGAGCCGGGGGGGCTATGTCGGATCTGGGTGCCCGGCAACACGCCGCAGTATTACCCGCTGGTGTTCACGAGCTACTGGATCGAGCACGCGGTGTGGGGGATGCGGCCGGGGGGGTATCACGCGGTGAACGTGCTGCTGCACGGACTGTCGGCGGTGCTGTTGTGGCGGGTGCTTCGCCGGCTGGGTGTGCCGGGGGCGCTGGTGGCGGCAGCCGTGTTCGCGCTGCATACCGTGCATGTCGAAACGGGGGGGGGGGTCACCGAGCGGGAGAACACCCTGTCGGGCATGTTCTACATGCTCGCATTGCTGTCCTATCTGCGGTTCGACGAGGGGCGATCGCGCCGCACCTACGCGGCGGCGCTGGGCCTGTTCGTATGCGCGCTGCTGAGCAAGACGGTGACGGCGACGCTGCCGGTGGCGTTGCTGCTGGCGATCTGGTGGCGGCGCGGGCGCATCGCGCAGCGCGACGTAGCGGCGCTGCTGCCGTTCTTCGTGCTCGGAGCGGCGTTGGGGGGATTGACGGCGTGGCTGGAGCGGACGCACGTCGGGGCGGAGGGCGAGGATTGGGCGCTCAG
>CAZNDQ010000212.1:5158-6907 GCA_964571825.1 uncultured Planctomycetales bacterium
CGCCGTGCAGCGCGTGCTCGTGGCGGGGCGGGCGCTGTGGTTCTATGCGGGCAAGCTGGTGTGGCCGGCGGAGCTGACCTTCGTCTATCCGCGGTGGACGCCGGATGCGGGATCGGTGGTACAGTGGGTGTATCCGCTTGCCGCGGCCGGGGTGATTGCGCTGCTATGGACGTTGCGCGGTCGGCTCGGTCGGGGGCCGCTGACGGGCGTGCTGTTCTTTGCCGCGACGCTGTTTCCGGCGCTGGGGTTTTTCAACGTTTTTCCATTCTTGTTTTCGTACGTGGCGGACCATTTTCAGTATCTGGCGAGTATTGGCGTGATTGCGGTGGTGGTGGGGTGCGCGGCGAAGGTCGCGCAGCGATCGCCGCGTGCGCGGCGCGTGGGCGGAGTCGTTTGCTGCGCGGTGCTGGTAGTGCTGGGCGTGCTGACGTGGCGGCAGGCGCGGGTGTATGCGGATGAGGAGAGCGTATGGGTGGACACGCTGGCGAAGAACGAGTCGGCGTGGATGGCACATTTCAATCTCGGGCTGCTGCTGGAGAAGCGGGGGGAGCGCGAGGCGGCGTTCGCGCATTATCTGGAAGCGGTGCGGTACCGGCCGCAGCATGAAAAGGCGCACACACTGCTGGGGCGGGACTATACGGAGCACGGGCGGCTCGACCTGGCGGAGCAGCACTATCTGGCGGCGCTGGAGGCGGAGCCCACGCTGATCAACGTGCACATTAACCTCGGCAACGTCTATGCCGCGCAGGGCCGATCGGAGGAGGCGCTGGCGCGATACGAGTCGGCGCTGGCACTGCGGACGGATGCGCCGGAGGTGCACTTCCTTATCGGAAACACGCGGCTGGCGCGGCGTGAGTTCGCGGCGGCGCTCGAGCATTTCGAGCGGGCGCGCGCGGGGATGCCGGAGAACGCGAGCATCGTCGGCAATATCGGTGTGACGCTGACGCAGCTCGGGCGGATCGAGGAGGCGATCGCGGCGTTCGGGGAGGCGTTGGAGATGGAGGCGGGGCTGCTGGAGCCGCGGCTGTCGCTGGCGGCGCTGCTGGCGCGGCAGGGGCGGTATGTGGAGGCGGCGGCGACGCTGCGCGCGGGACTGCGGGCAGCGCCGGGCGAGGCGAAGCTGCTGGTGGCGCTTGCGTGGATCCTGGCGACGTGTCCGGATGATGCGGTGCGGGACGGCGAGTCGGCTATGATGCTGGCGGAGCAGGCGGTCGAGCTGACGGGCGGGCAGGAGGCGAGCGCGCTCAACGCGCTGGCGGTCGGGCTGGCGGAAGCGGGGCGATTCGAGGAGGCGATACGGACGGCGGAGCGGGCGCGAGCGGCGGCGCTGCGTGAGGGGAATGCGCGGCTGGCGCAGCAGATCGAGGCGGAGATGGCGGGGTTTGCGCAAGGCAGGCCATACAGGGCAAGGTAAACTGAATCCTAGTGTCGGAAATGGCGGGTGCCGGTGAGGACGAGGGCGACGTCGCGCTCGTTGCAGGCGGCGATGACCTCATCATCGCGTTTGGAGCCGCCGGGCTGGATGATGGCGCGGACGCCGGCGTCGAGGAGGACGTCGACGCCGTCGCGGAAGGGGAAGAAGGCGTCGGAGGCGGCGACGGCGCCGGGGAGTGCGTCGGCGTGGCCGTTTTCGCGGGCGAGCCAGGTGGCGATGCGGCAGCTCATGACGCGGCTCATCTGTCCGGCACCGTTGCCGAGGAGCATGCCGTCGCGGCAAATGGAGATGGCATTGCTCTTGGTGTGCTTGCA
>CAZNDQ010000213.1:0-6899 GCA_964571825.1 uncultured Planctomycetales bacterium
ACGACGGCGAATACGCTTGCCAACGTCAGAAGCATTAATGTTACTTTTCTTGCCATGAGTCGTGACCCCGGCCTTGGTCTTTTTATCTGCGCGGCTGACGGCGGAGGTGTAAGGAACCTGAACGAGAGTCAGAATAACTGAGCGCGCTGGCTGCGCCAAGGTGGGCGCGAATTGCCTGGTCAGCGGAGGATGGCACCGACGACGAGGGCGAGGGGCATCGCGGTGCCGAGGGCGAGGCAGACGAGGGCGGGGGTGCGGTAGCGCGGGGTGCGGAGGGCGAGGATGATGCCGAGGGTGATGGTGAGGAGGAGGCCGGCGGCCATGATGAGGACGTAGATGCGGAGGAGGGGCGAGGAGAGGTTGCTGAGTGTGGCGGCTTTGAGGCCGCGCGACGTGTGAATGGTGGAGAGGCGCGAGAGGAATGCGGGGAGTCCGCGGAGGGGGTACGGTCCGGCCGTGTGGAGACCGAGCGTCTGCCAGATGCCGGAGAGAGTGAAGAACAGGATCAGCGGCGACAAGATGCAGCCGAGGTAGAAATGGAGGGTGCGAAGATTCCGCATGTGCACAGCCTCCGAAGAAACGGAAGATCTGCCCGTCGCGCGGCGCTGTCGTGCGGCCGGTCGCATGCGATCGGGGGGTTCAATGGTGTCTCGCCCGCCCGGCGATCGGCGCCGTGCGCTGGCATCGGCCCTATCCCTGATAGCGGGCAAAGACGAGGGAAGTGACGCTACCCCAGAAACCAGCGGAGAGGGAGACGGCGACGCGGACGTCGCGCGGCAGTGGTTCGCGACAGACGAGACCGGGGAGATAGCAGTTGGGGTCGGGGTCATCGAGGTTGAGGGTGTGGGGGACGGTGCGGTGGATGATGGACTCGATGCAGACGAGGGCTTCGATGGCGCCGGCGGCGCCGATGGTGTGGCCGTGGACGGGCTTGGTGGAGGAGACGGGGACTGCGTTAGCGGCGGGGCCGAGGGCAGCGCGGATGGCGGCGGCTTCGCTGAGGTCGTTGGCGCGCGTGCCGGTGCCGTGGGCGTTGATGTAGTCGACATCCTCGGGCTGCACGCCGGCCTGGCGAAGGGATTCGCGAAGAGCGTTGGCCTCGGCAACCCCTTCATCATCGGCGCCGACGTAACCCTCGGGATCATGAGTGGAGGCGAAGCCGACGATTTCCGCGAGGATCGGCGCGCCGCGCAGGCGCGCGTGGCGTTCGTCTTCGAGGACGAGGACGGTAGCGCCGTCGGCGAAGACGGTGCCGTTGTGGTCGCGATCGAAGGGGCGGCAGGCGCGGGTCGGATCGTCGGGGTGAGAGGCGACGACGCCGATGGCGCGGAAATGATCCAGGACCATCGGGCTGAGGGTGAACTCAACGCCGCCGGTGATGATGGCGTCGGCCATGCCGGCGCGGATGAGCATCATGGCGACGCCGATGGCCTGAGAGGCGGCGGAGCAGGCGCTGCTGACGACGAGGTTCGGGCCGCGCCAGGCGAGGCGGTGTCCAACGGCGCCACTGAGACTGGCGATGGCAGCATAGGCCCAGTCGCTGCCGCGGACGCGGTGCGTGTCGCGCGAGTAGTAGGAGCGGATGACCCGTTCAGCGTGGAGGTGGGGCCCGCGCGAGCTGCCGAGAATGACGCCGGCGCGCTCAGCAGAAACCGCTTCGGGATGGTGGAGCCCCGCGGCGGTGGCGGCTTCGAGCCCGGCGGCGAGGGCGACCTTGCCGGTAATGTCGAGGCGGGCTTCCTTGCCGTGCAGCGTGAAGGTCGCTGGGTCGATATTTAGCAGGCCGGCGGGGGTTTTTTCGGGGTAGGGCGGTTCGAGCCAGGTGATGGCGGAGCGGGCGTGGCAGATGCTGTCCCAGAAGGTGCGGCGGTCGCGGCCGCAGATGGTCCAGGGGGCAGCGCCGGTGACGACGACTCGTCGCATGGGGGTCTCCGGTAGAGCCGTCGCGGCGGCGCGGTCGATGAGAGTAAGGCCCGAGATCACGGGTGCACCCGGGTCGATAGAATACCATCGGCGCGCGGGCGGTCGAAGATGATTCGATTGCGGTCAAGCGCACACGGCTGTGGGCGGGCCGTAGCGCGAACGGGCGAAGGCGACATTTCCAAAGCCGGACAAGCGAATGGCAGCGATGACGGTCGAGGTCGGACGATTGCCGCGCGGTCGGGCGTGGCCGTACCTGCTGGCGTACATGCTGGCGGTGGAGGCAGCGATCGCCTGGCGGGTACTGCCGGGTCTGCCGCCGGCGGCGGAGACATTTCGCAACCCCACCTGGTTTCGCAACTGGCCGGGCTATACCTCCAGTGCGGGGCCCAAGCCGGCGGGCGTGAAGCGGATGGTGTTCATCTCGAACTCGCAGGGGCTGACACGTCCGCCGAACGCGGCGGACGCGAGCTATCCGGGGCTGATCGCGGAGGCACTGGCCGGCGAATACGCCGGGTCGTGGGAGGTGTACAACTGGTCGATCATGCGCGCCAGCGCGCCGGAGTTCATGCTGCTGGCGGCGAAGGCCGAGCGGATTGCGGCGGACGTGGTGCTGATCGTCGCCTCGAGCGACACGGTGCACGAGCGCTGGTGGCAGCGCCGGCCGCGAGACATGGTCAGCGACCTGCCGATGCTGGCGGCGGACCCGCGCGTGGTCGCCGCGTGTGACCGGCGGGTGTATCGGCATTTCGTCGATGCGTCGCTGTTCACGGAGTCGGCGCTGTACATGCTGCTGCCGAGTTTTCGGGTGGGTACGCTGCCGCGGGCGTCACTGGAGCTGCGCTGGCCGACGACGGTGCTGCCGTTTTCGCCTTCGGTGATGTTCTCGTGGCATTTCTGGCCGCACGAAATGCGGCGCGAACCGCGGCTGCGCAATCGGATCGGCGCAGCGATCGAGGCGCAGCCGAGATTCGAGGGCGGCCGGGTCTCGCGCGAGTTGTTCGAGTCGTTCGTGCGCGCGGCGGGCCCGGAGCGACGGACCGTGATCTTCGTGGCGCAGCCGCTGGCGACGAGTGCCGAACGCGGGGAGCGCGAGGCGGCCAAGCGAGTAGCATTGCTGCAGATGGCGCAGGCGCTGGCGGAGCAGGTGCCGCTGGAGGTGTGGGACATGACGCACGCGATCCGGGACGCGGGGTTTTTCGACCACGTTCACTTCAACCGCCGCGGTCGGCGGCTCATGGCGCGGGAGATGCTCGCGCGGCTGCGCGCCGGCGGGCACATCGAACCGCGGACGGCGGGCGAGTAGATGTCGTTTGCGGATTTCCGGTTCCTGCCGTTTCTGCTGGCGGTGCTGGTCCTGGTCCAGGCGGCGCCGGGCCGGGGGCGGATCGGGCTGCTGCTGTTGGCGAGCTATGTGTTCTACTGCGCCTGGCGGCCGGAGTACGGGCTGTTGCTGGCGGCGTCGAGCGTGCTGGACTTCGTCGTCGGTCGTGCGCTGGGGCGGGCGGAGCGGCCGGGCGCGCGGCGGGTGCTGTTGCTGTGCAGCATCGCGGGAAACCTGGGGCTGCTGGGGTTTTTCAAGTATGCCGGCTTTGCGCTGCAGACGATGCGGGCACTCCTGGGAACCGAATCGGCGCCAGCGCCGGGGTGGGTGCCGTACGTCCTGCCGGTCGGGATCTCGTTCTACACCTTTCAGACGATGAGCTACACGATCGACGTCTATCGCCGGCGGATTGAGCCCTGCCGCAATTTCCTGCTGTACATGTTGTACGTGTCGTTTTTTCCGCAACTCGTGGCGGGGCCGATCGAGCGCGCAGCGCACCTCTTGCCGCAACTGACGCGCTTGCAGCGGTACGATCGGGGGAATTACTCGCTCGGGTTTCGGCTGATCCTGTGGGGCTTCGTGAAAAAACTCGTACTGGCGGACACGCTGTTGGTGTACGGGGCGGAGGCGTACCGAACGCCGGAGCTGTTCGCGCCAGTGCAGCTCTGGCTGGCGACGGCGAGCCTGCTGACGATGGTGTACGCGGACTTCAGCGCCTACACGGACATCGCGCGGGGGACGGCGCGGCTCTTTGGCGTGGAGCTGATGGAGAATTTCCGCCGGCCGTTCCTGGCGACAAACATCATGGAGTTCTGGCGGCGGTGGCACATCTCACTGACCTCGTGGGTAGCCGACTACGTGTACGCTCCGCTGGGTGGCGTGGGTCGGAATCATTTGCGGAACTGGCGAAACGCGTTGGTCGCGTGGGGGGCGATCGGGCTGTGGCACGGCGCATCGTGGCACTTTGTCGCGTGGGGCCTGCTCAACGGGGTGGCCGTAGCGGGGTATCACTCGTGGTCGCTGTTGCGAGGCCGTCGCCGGCGGCTGGCGCGAAGGCGCTCGAGGCGCGTGACGACGGCGCGTCCGGAGGCGGGCGAGTTCGTATCGATCGAACCAGGCGCGGTGCCGACCGGCGGCGCGCGACGCGTGACGCGCAAAGCGATCGGTCCACGCGAGGTGACGGCGTGGGCGGGGACGATGCTGCTGACCACACTGCTGACCGTATTCTTCTTCGGCCAGGAAATGGACCGCATCGGCCGGATCCTCTGCGGGATGTTTGTTCCGGCGGCGGGAGGCGTGGGGTGGAGCACCGGGGAGCTGGCGATTGGAGCGGGGATTCTGGCACTCGCGCTGGCGCTGCACGCGCTGCCGGCCGCCATCGACGTGCGGGCCAGGTGGCAGCAACTGCACCCCGCCCTGCGCGCGGCGGGCTACGCTTCATTGATCTATCTGCTGATCTTCTGGGGCGTGCGCGAACCGGCGAAATTCGTGTATTTTCAGTTCTGACCGACACCGCTTGAGGATGGGCATTGCAGAGGATCGAGGTACATGACGTCGATGACCCGGCGCTGGGCGTGTACCGGCACCTGAAGGACCGGCAGCTCAAGGCGCGCGAAGGGCTGTTCATCGCCGAGGGGCTGGAGGTGGTCCGACGTCTGCTGCGGAGCGCGGTCCGCGTGCATTCGCTGCTGCTGACCGAACGGACTCTGTCGCGGCTGCGGGGAGACATCAGCGCGGCCGAGGCGCGCGATCCGCTGCGCAGCTCGGGGCTGGTATATGTGGCGACGCCGCAGCAGATGGAGCGGATTGCCGGCTTTGCCATCCATCGCGGCGCGGTGGCCTGCGGGCATCGGCCGGCGCCACCCGCGCTCGAAGGGGTGATCGCGGCGGCGCAGGCAGCGGAGGCGGCGCGCAGCGACGGCCGGCTGCTGATCGTCGTCGTGCAGAACGTCTGCGATGCGCAGAACATCGGCCTGATTCTGCGCAACGCGGCCGCGTTCGGCGTCGACCTCGTCGTGCTCGGCGACGGCAGCTGCGATCCCTACTATCGCCGCGCGGTGCGCGTGTCGATGGGAAACGTGTTCGGGCTGACGATCTACGAAACAGTGTCTCTGGCGCGCGACCTTCCGCTGCTGCGCGAACGGCTCGGCGTGCGACTCGTCGCGGCCGAGGTGACGGTCGGCGCGACGCCGCTCTCCAGAGCACGACGGCCGGCGCGCGCAGCGCTGCTCTTTGGCAGCGAAGGCGCGGGCCTGACCGCCGAAGCGCTCGCGCTGTGTGACGACCGCGTCATGATTCCCATGCGGCCCGGGACAAGCTCCGTCAACGTGGCCGTCGCCGCCGGGATATTCCTCAACGCCTTCAGCGATAAGCAGTAAGGGCACAAGTGCGTTGGTCCCCTGTGGCGACACCCGCGATGCGCGCTTCGTGTCCGACTCGTCACCTGGCGCACCGCGCCACGCACGCACACGACCACGCGCGGCAGCGCCTCGCTGTCGCCTGATTTTTGTAACACGTATATGTGAACTCGTGCCACCAGCGCAGGTGGGTGTTCAGCCCGCCCGCCGCGCGGAGCCGAGCGCCGCCTATTTGAGCGGCTGCGGATCGTCCGCGCCGCTCGTCGTGAACTGCCGACCGAGTTCGCTCATCGACTTGGCCGGCGGAAGCTGGGGCACCTGCATGCCCATGAACTTGCGGCGCTCGCGGATCTCCGCGGTGGAGATGCCGAACTGCGCGTCGCGCTTCGAAATCATCTCGTCGGGAATCTGCCCGTCTCCGTTGGCCGACCACATCAGTAGCGGATCACCCAGCGGCAGGTTCTGCGCCGGGTCGGGCCATGTGTGCCACGTCTTGCCCCAGGTGCGGATGAGGCCCGGGAAGACGTCATCGCCCATCTTGGGCATGTCGGGCGCGATCAACTGCCCCGAGAGAATCTCGTACGCATGCGGGTGCCAGTATTTCTTCTCCTCGGCCGAGAGCGTCTGGTAGGTCTCGTGACTGATGATGTACTCGACGCCGAGCAGTTTCGCGTTCGGGCCCTTCGAGTCGTACACCAGGCACTGATGCACCGCGCCGGTCTGCGGCGAAGTCGTAGCTGAGCAGTAGTGGTGGGCTTCGACGGCGAAGGAGGGGTTGTTTTTGGCGACGTGAAAAGCGCATAGGTAGAGGTGGATTTGCTGGACGGGGACGTAGTTTTGGGAGGTGAGGGCGGGCGGGGTGTCTCCGTGGGCGTGGCCGTGGTCGTGTTTTTCGTCGGCGACGGTGCGGCCGGGGACGAGGAAGAGGGCGGCGGCGCCGAGGATGACGAAGGCGGCACACAGCCCGAACATCTTGTTACAGCAGGGGTTAGACACGGTTTGTCCTCCTTTGCCAAGTCTGATTGGGACTGGGATCGGCGGGCCGCGCCCGAACTGCGCGGCGTCGATGGGGCGGTAGTGTACCGCGCGGCGCGGCCGGTGGCGAGGGGGAGGCGTCGCGGTGCGGGCGCGGCGCCCAAGTGCCGCCGGCGCAGGAGGTTAGCGAATGTGCAGGCGCTCGGATTTGTGGGCGAACCAGATGGCGTAGCCGGCCAGGCCGAAGCCGCCGAGGATCACCGCCAGGCCGAGCAGCAGCGAGGGTAAGTCGCTGGTGAGGCGGTACTTGTGAATGGCCCAGC
>CAZNDQ010000214.1:0-6866 GCA_964571825.1 uncultured Planctomycetales bacterium
AGCCGCGAGACGGAGAAGGAAGTGGTGGAGGGGATGCAGTTCGACAAGGGCTACATCTCACCGTACTTCATGACCAATCCGCAGACGCTCGAGTGCGTGCTCGAGGACGCCTACGTGCTGATCCACGAGAAGAAGATCTCGAACCTGCGCGAGTTCGTGCCGCTGCTGGAGAAGTTCGTCGGCGCGGGCAAGCCGCTCCTGATCATCGCCGAGGACGTGGAGGGCGAGGCGCTGGCGGCGCTGGTGGTGAACAAACTGCGCGGCATCCTCAACGTCTGCGCCGTGAAGGCGCCGGGTTTCGGCGATCGGCGCAAGGCCATGCTGGGCGACATTGCGACGGTGACGGGCGGCAAGCTGATCAGCGAGGACCTGGGGGTCAAGCTGGAGAAGATCGAGCTGTCGGAGATGGGCCGGGCGCGGAAGATCGTCATCAACAAGGACACGACGACGCTGATCGAGGGCGCCGGCAAGAAGACGGACATCAAGGCGCGCTGCGAGCAGATCCGTACGCAGATCGAGAAGACGACGAGCGACTACGACAGGGAGAAGCTGCAGGAGCGGCTGGCGAAGCTGACGGGCGGGGTGGCGATCATCCGCGTCGGCGGCGGCACGGAGACCGAGGTGAAGGAGCGGAAGGACCTCGTCGACGATGCGTTCCATGCGACGCGTGCGGCCGTGGAGGAGGGCGTCGTGCCCGGCGGCGGCGTGGCGTTCATCAGCGCCATGGGCGCGGTCGAGACGGCGCGGACGAAGGCCAAAGGCGACGAAAAGATCGGCGTGGAGATCGTGCTGCGGGCGCTGGAGGCGCCGGCGCGGCAGATCGCGCAGAACGCGGGTCTGGACGGCGCGGTGGTCGTCGAGGAGATCAAGGCCAAGGGCGGTCGATTCGGCTACGACGTGACGAAGGGCGAACTGGTCGACATGTTCAAGTCGGGGATCATCGACCCGGCCAAGGTGGCGCGCACGGCGCTGGAGAACGCCGCGTCGGTGGCGGGGCTGATGCTGACGACGGACGTGCTGGTGGCGGACCTGAAGGAAGACACCGAGGAAGTGCACGGCGCGGTGCGGTAGCCGGCCGTCCGAAGATCAACTTTGGAAGCGGGCGGACTCCGGCGCGCGGGGATTCGCCCGTTTTCGTTGGCGGAGCGGATGGCGGCGTGCGGCGCGCGGCGCAGAGCGTCAGGCGTCCGGGGCAATGCGGGATGTCGGTGTCAGCGGCGACTGCGCGGCGCGGCCGGTGGTTTAGGGGGCGAAGCGGACCTTGAACATGGCGGCGATGTACTGGAAGAAGGCGGCCGCGCTGATTTTCTTGCCGGCGGCGCGGGAGCGCGGGCGGTAGGAGATGGGGACTTCGACGATGTCGTGGCCGAGGCGGGCGATCCGGCCGGTGATCTCGGCTTCGAGGGCGAAGCCGTCGCTGCGGAGGTCGAGGCGGTCGCGGACCGCGCGGGTGAACATCTTGTAGCAGGTGTTGAAGTCGGTGAGGCCAAGGCCGAAGAGCAGGTTGCACAGGCCGTTGAGCAGGCGGTTGGCCCAGTAGGCGGGCATGAGTCGGAACGGCGCGTTGTCGCCGCGGAAGCGCGAGCCGTAGCAAACCTGCGCGTCGCCGTCGAGGATCGACGGCAGCAGAGTGAGCAGCTCGCGCGGGTCGAGTTCGAGGTCGGCGTCCTGGATGACGAAGAGGTCGCCGCGGGCGAGGCGGAGTGCGGTGCGAACGGCCGCACCTTTGCCGGCGTTGTGCTCGTGGTGGATGACGCGGAGCGTGACGCCCAGCGAATCCGGGTCGAGCGCGTCGAGGCGCTCGCGCGTGCCGTCGGTGGAGCCGTCATCGACGACGACGATCTCGACGGCGAGCGGGAAGTCGATCTCGGCGAGGCGCTGGAGGACGGTGAGGATCGTCTCGGCTTCGTTGTAGACGGGGACGAGAATACTGAGCAGTTGCAGATGGAGCGGGTCACGGTCGGGCGTCATGGACGGTCCTCCGGACGGTCGGTGCGGGCAATAAGGCGTGGCGTCGAGTCGGCGGCGCGCGAGCGGAGCAGGACGACTTCGGCCGAGCCGAAGCGGCGGAGCACGGGGCCGACGGCGAAGTCGGCGCAGAGGCGGTCGAGCGATTCGCGGTAGGCGGGGGTCGGCTGGGCGTCGGCCGAGCGGACCCAGAGCGCGAGGTCGGCCGCGGGCGGTTGCTCGTGAACCGGATGAAGGTTCCCCGCCTCGCGGCGCAAGTGATAAAGGAGCGGGCGCACGGCCGGTTTGACGACGAAGACCGGGACATCGTCGGGCCAGGAGCGGGCGAGGTATTGCGAGACGGCGGCGGCGTCGGGGAAGCCACTGCGCGACAGAAATCCGACGCGGAGGTGCGTGAACGATGCGATGAGTGGGACGAATGCCGCACAGCAGGCAGTGAGGAGAAAGGAATGCGCGGGCAGCGACAGTCTGAACAAATGTGGATTGCGGAATGCGGAAAGCGGAATAGGGAAGAAGTGACGAAGTGACGAAGTGACGGAGTGACGAAGTGAAAGAGTCCCGGTGTACCGGGACGGAAGGATGCGTGTAGATCTCGGTGGTCGCCGTATCATTAAAAAACTCAGGCCGATGGCGCAGAGAGCATAGCAGAACGGTTGCAGGTAGAGGAGCGTACGGGCGAAGGGGAGGAGACGCTGAACGAAGGCGATGGCGAGCGGGGCGAGGAAGAGCGTGAGCCACAGGGGCGGAGGTGCATGCGGGAGGCGGCGTGAGGCGACGAGGCCGATGGCGGCGAGAACGAGCACGAGCGTCGAGTCGCCAAGCCCGGCGGAGGAGAGTTCGAGCGTCTGGACGATGCGCGCGGGGATGGCAGCGAACCAGTCGGTGAGCGGGAGGGGGCGGTAGAACTCGTTGTGCGTGAGCGCGGCGGCGCCGCCGATGAGGAGGAAAGGCGCGTAGAGCGCGGCGGTGAGAATGCCGGCGAGTGAAAACGCGGCAACTAGGCGGAGAGCTAATTTGGATCGGTTGGCGATGAGCGCGTAAAGGGCGAGTGCGGCGGCGAGGTAGATCATCGTCGGGAGCGTGTAGAGGGCGAGTGCGGTTGGGAGGATGACGGCGCGCCAGTTGGTCCAGCGCGGCTTATCGATGGCGCGGAGGACGGCGGCCGTCTGCCAGAGGCCGAGCAGCGTGGCGAGGGAGTAGCCGCGGGCGTTGGCGGAGTATTCGATGGCGGCGTGCGAGGCGGAGAGCAAGGCGAGCGCGAAGAGCGCGGGCCAGGGGCCGCAGAGCCGGCGGACGAGACGGAACGTCGCGGGAAGGCAGAGGATGCCGGTGAGCAGCGCGGGGAGTCGCACGGCCCAGGGGTCGTCGCCGAAGGCGCGCGTGGAGAGCGCGACGAGCGCCGTGTGGAGGACATGGTTGCCGGGCGCGCCGTACTTGGTGAAGGTGACGTAGAGCGGCTCAGCGGACCAGTTGAGGTAGGCGCCCGCCTCATCGTCGTGCACGGGCTGCGCGAGGTGGGCGAGGCGAACAGCCGTGCCGCCGAGGAGCAGTGCGAGGAGGAGGATGACGTAGGTGCAGCCGTGGTCGGCGGAAAGCTGCGTCAGCGTGGCCGAGATCCGCCGCGGCGCGAGCGCGCGGAGGCGGACATTGAGACGGCGACGCGAGTGCGACATTGCGCGGGAAAGGGCTGTGAGGTATATGCCCGACAGGACCAGCGCGAGCGACGTTGCCAGTGCAACGGAGCGCAGCATGAGTGCTTCGCCGAGGGAGAGCGCGTCAACGCGGCCGTCGGCGGCAAGTGGGGCGAGCAGCGTGGTAAGCCAATGGAGATTGGTCAGCGCAGCGGCGGCGAGGCCGGTGAGCCCGACGCAAATAAGCGCGACGGCAATGAGGCGGCGTGGCATAGGAGCCCCGAAGTTGTGGGATGTTCTCGGACGCAACGGGCATACATCGGCGACCGATCGGGGAGGCTTGAGTCGCTGCGCGCGGCAGTGCGTCGAGATACTTCGCTTCGCTCAGCATGGACGATTCGGAGGCGGACGTGGCGGGTCGAGGCGTCAGCGCGCGGCCGATGGCAAAGTCGCTAAAATATGAATGTTCGCGGGGCGGCCTGCGCCGGCGAGTAGGTTGCGCGGGCAATGGCCGATAAGATGGCGAGAATGGCGACACAAAAGCCGGATTACTACGCGGTGCTGGGGGTGGAGCGGACGGCCGCCCCGGAGGAGATCAAGCGCGCGTATCGCAAGAAGGCGCTGGAGTTTCACCCGGACCGCAACAACGGGGACAAGAGCGCCGAGGCGAAATTCAAGCAGGCTTCTGAAGCCTATGAGGTGCTGAGCGACGCACAGAAGCGACAGGTGTATGACCGGTACGGCCACGCGGGGCTCGGCGGCGCGGGGGTGCACGACTTCTCACACATGGGCTCCGAAGACATTTTCTCCATGTTCGAGGACATCTTCGGCGGGAACGTCTTCGGCAATCGGCGGCGCGGCGACCGCGGCGTCGATCTGCAGGCGGAAGTGGAACTGACGTTGGAAGAGGTACTGCGGGGCGCCGACCGGACGCTGGAGTTCTCGCGCCAGGACGTGTGCGAGCCGTGTGCAGGGAGCGGGGCGGCGCCGGGGAGCGAGCGGAAAACGTGTCGCACCTGTGGCGGCTACGGGCAGGTCGAGCAGGTGGGCGGGTTCTCGATCCTGATGGGCCGCGTGGTCACGGCCTGTCCGGACTGCCGCGGCAGCGGTTCGCTGATCACGACTCCCTGCAAGCAGTGCCGCGGATCGGGCCGCGCGGCCAGGCACCGCGTGGTGACGGTGCAGATTCCCCGGGGTGTGCACGACGGACAGGCGGTGCGCGTGCGCGGGGAGGGCGAGCCAAGCGCGGACGGAACGTCGCGCGGCGACTTGCACTGCTATGTACGTATCCGGCCGCACCCCTTCTTCGAGCGGCACAACAACGACCTGGTCTGCCGAGTTCCGATCAGCTTTACGGTCGCGGCCCTGGGGGGCACGATCGAAGTGCCGACACTGGAGGGCCGGGTGGAGTTGAAGATCGACAAGGGGACGCAGCATGGCCAAGTGTATCGACTGGCGGGCAAGGGGCTGCCGGACCTGCGGAACGGCCGCCGCGGCGAGGAATTGGTGCAGGTGACCGTGGAGATCCCACGGAAGCTGAACAAGGAGCAGGAGAAACTGTTGCGCGAGTTCGCGGCAACGGAAAACCAGACGGTGATGCCCGAGAGCAAGGGGTTTTTCGAGAAGCTGGTCGAGTATTTTTCGGAATCGGGGGACAAGAAGACGTAGTCGGCGCCGGTGGCGGCGCCGCGAAATGGTTCTGAGGAACAGTCAGACGATTGTGAGATGATGAGCGGTAAGAACGAATCGAAGATCGAGATTCCGACACCGGACGAAGTGGTCGAGTTGGTCGGCACGCCGGCGGGGACGAAGGTGGAGGAGGGCGGCAAATCGGCCGCGGCGTCGCCCGCGGAGGAAGCGCTGCGCGCGGAGATCGCCGAACTGAAGGACAAGCTGGCGCGCGCGCGCGCAGAACTGGTCAACACGCAGCGGCGCATGACCAACGAGCGGGCCGAAGCGCTGCGCTATGCGCTGGCCGGGTTTGTGCGCGAATTGCTGCCGGCGCTGGACGATCTGGCGCGGACGATCGAGGCGGCGCAGTCAGCCGAGGGCAAGGAGGGCATCGTTGCGGGGGCGAAGCTGATCTACGAGAACATGCAGAAGCTGCTGGCAGCACATCAGGTTGAGCCGATCGAGGCACTGGGCAAGGCGTTTGATCCGACGCAGCACGAGGCGATGATGCAGCAGGAGAGCGCGGACGTGCCGCCCAACACGGTCTTGACGGAGGTGCTGCGCGGATACCGGTTGCACGAGCGGGTGATCCGACCGGCGAAGGTGATCGTCTCGCGTGCGCCGCAAACGTGCGAGCCAAGCGCAGCGGATGTCGGGGATGCAGCCGGCGCGCGGCCGCGCGGTGAGCCGGAGGGAAACTGAGGGAATTCGGGGATTCAGCAGGGAGTCACGCGCGTATGCCGACGTACGAATACGAGTGTACGAAGTGTCACGAAGTGTTCGAGCTGTTCCAGTCGATCACGGCGCGGGCGAAGCGGACGCTCGACGTGGAGTGCAAGGAGTGCAACAACCGCGCGCCGGTGTGCCGCCGGATCGGGACGGGGGCAGGGATTCTGTTCCGTGGGGACGGCTTCTATGGAACCGACTACCGCAGTGAGGAGTACAAGAAGGCGGCCAAAGCGGAACAGGTAAGCAGCAAGCCGGC
Source organism: uncultured Planctomycetales bacterium (assembly GCA_964571825.1). Classification (GTDB taxonomy): domain Bacteria; phylum Planctomycetota; class Phycisphaerae; order UBA1845; genus CAZNDQ01. Next base: position 6,256 of record CAZNDQ010000214.1, read on the forward strand.
GGAGACGGCCGGCGCGGCAAAGCCGGACGTCGACGGCGCGGCCAAAGCACCGGTCGACAAGCCGGCAAAGAAGTCGGGCACGGAGGTGGTGAAGAAGGCCGCGAAACCGAAGGCCGGCCATAAGGAATGAACGCAGACGGCAACGCCGACGGAACGTGCGCCTGCCCGACATGCGGGCGTCGCGTGACGTGGCACGACGAGGCGCAGCGCAAGTACTGGCCGTTCTGTTCCGGCCGCTGCCAGATGGCGGACCTGGGCAAGTGGCTGGACGGGCAGTACGTCATCTCCTCTCCGCTCGGGGAGGATTCTCTAAACGATCCGGACGTGCGGGCGCAGCTCGACGCCGCGGCGGGAGAGGCTGCGCCGGACGAGGCCCCATAGGGCGCAAATCCGCGTTGTGACACGCGCGAGCGCCACTATAATGGCCGGCGCGAAGCGCTGCGGCGCGCGGTGTGGCGCTGCGCGATATGCTTCGACAAGGAGTACGTCATGTCGGACAGGCCGGGCGAATGGAAGGTGACACTGACGGACTACCTTGCCTGGACGGTGGTGTTCCGCACGTTCCGGCTGGCGACGCAGCCGGGGAAAATCCTGCTGGCCACGGCGGGGCT
>CAZNDQ010000215.1:0-6865 GCA_964571825.1 uncultured Planctomycetales bacterium
ACATCGCCTCGACGCCGCGCGGCAAGGGCAACCTGTTCTATCGCCTGCGCGGCAACGACGCCTTCGGGCGCTCGACCGTGACGCTGCCGCAGGCCGTCGCCGCCGGGCTCAACGTCGACATCGACGCCGTCCGCCGCGGACTCGCCGACGAACTGCTCTTCCGCCAGGAGTTCCTCTGCGAATTCCTCGACGAGGCGCACGCGCTGCTGAGCTTCGACACGATCGCCGCCTGCGAAGACGCGCGCCTGACCAAAACGCCCGAGCCGCAGGCGCTTTCGGCGCAGCCCGATCTGTTCGCCGGCGTGGACGTCGGCCGCCGCCGCGACCTGACCGTCATCTGGCTGCTGCAGCGCGACGCGCCCGACCGCCCCGGTGGCACGCCCCAACCCGATCATTTGCGCCCCGGCGATTCGCCGGCGCAGGCGTGCTCCGCCGACACACAAATCACCGGCGACCTGATCACCCGCGCCGTCATCGAACTCGAATGCCGTCCGTTCCGCGAGCAGTTCGACGCGCTGGCCGAACTCTTCGCGCTGCCGGGGCTGCGCCGCTGTGCCATCGACGCCGGCGGGATCGGCATGCAGCTCGCCGAGCAGCTCGAAGAGCGCTTCGGCGCGCACCTCGTCGAGCGTGTCACGCTCACCGCCGCGCTCAAGGAACAGCTCGCCGGACGCCTGCGCGTGCTGGCCGAGGCGGCGCGGATCCGCATCCCGCCCTGCGAGCGCATCCGCGAGGACTGGCACTCGATCCGCCGGCTGGTCGGCGCGGCCGGGCACGTCCGCTACGACGCCGCGCGTACCGACCTCGGCCACGGCGACCGCTTCTGGGCGGCGGCCCTGGCCGTCTACGCCGCCGGCAACGACCCCGGACCCGTGACCTACGAACCCGTCGCGGCGCTGCGCTTCGCCCGCCGCGGCACCTGGTAAACGCAACGTCTGACGGAGGAAACTCGATGAACGCCATTCAACGCATCATCAACGCCGTCCGCAGCGCCATCGCCCCCGAGCCGCCGCGCCCCGGACGCGTCGTCCTGCCGCGCGCAGAGGACTTCTGGCGCGACTACCCGGCCGACGGACTCACGCCCGCGCGGCTGGCCGCCATTCTCCGCCGCGCCGACGACGGCGCCCTCGACGAGGCGATGCAGCTCTACGAGCAGATGGAGGAGAAGGACGCCCACCTGCACAGCGTCGCGGCGACGCGGCGGCTGGCGCTGACCGGCCTCGAATGGGAGATCGTCTCCGCCGCGGAGTTGATGCCCATCGCGGACCGCGCCGCCGCCGACGCCGCCGCGCAATACTGCTCGCAGGCGCTCCGCGCGATCAGCGACTTCGACGACGCGCTTCAGCATTTGTCGCTTGCGCTCGGCCGCAACATCGCCGTCGCCGAACTCGTCTGGGAAGAGCGTGGCGGCGCGCTCGTGCTCGACCGCGTCATCCCGGTCGACTTCACGCGCCTGGTCTTCGACGACCTCGGCCGGCTGCGCATCCTCACGGCCGACGACCCGCGCGAGGGTCTGGCCCCGCCGCCGCACAAGTTCGTCGTGCACACGCCCGGCGCCGCCTCCGGCCACCCCAGCCGCGGCGGTCTCCTCCGCGCCACCGCCCTCGCCTTCCTCGCCAAACAGTACGCGCTGAAGGACTGGCTGATCTACGCCGAGGTGTTCGGCATGCCGGTGCGCATCGCGCGCTATGACCCGCGCGCCACCGCGATGGAAAAGCGCGAACTGCTGGAGATGCTGCGCAACTTCGGCACGGACGCCGCCGGCGTGTTCAGCAAGGCCGTCGACCTGCAGATTCTCGACGCGAATCGCGGCACGCCTCCGCCGCCGTTCGAGGCGATGGCGTCGTTCTTCAACCGCGAGATGAGCAAGGCGTGGCTGGGGCAGACGCTCACCGTCGATCCGGCGGGCGCGCCGGGGTCCTTCTCGGCAGCGCGGATTCACGAGGAGGTCCGCGCCGACCTGCGCCTCGACGACATCCGCCGCGAAGGCCGCACCCTCCGCCGCGACCTGCTGGCGCCGCTGACGCAACTGCGCTTCGGCCCCGACGTACCCGTGCCCATCTTCCGCCGCCGCCTGCGCGACGCCGGCGACGTCGAAGCCCTCGCGCGGCTTCTGGCGACGGCCGTCAACGACCTCGGCCTCGCCGTCCCGCGCCGCTGGGTGCATCAGGCGCTTGGCGTCCCCGAGGCTGCCGCCGGGGACGAGCCCCTCTCGGGAAGGCGCTCAGCATTGAGCAGCGAAAGCTGAGCGCGCGCCCATTCTCCTGTAGCGGGCGATCACGGTGACTGCCCGCACAACCTGCTTGCGAAAGGAGCCGCTATGACCACCGCAACGCTCAACGACACGGGCCAGGAAATGCATCGGTTCAACGGTGCGCCGCTGCCGGACGGGTCGGCCGAGGTGCCGGCGCGCGTCCGCCTCGCGCCTTGGGGCCGGATCGACAGCACGCACGGCAGCTTCACGCTGGACGACGAAGCCGCCGCCGCGGTGCTGACGGCATTTCGCGCCCACGGCACCGACATCCCCATCGACTACGAGCACCAGACGCTCGGCGGGCCCTACGCCTCGCCCACCGGCCGCGCGCCGGCCGCCGGATGGATCAAGGAGCTGACCGCCGCGCCGGGCGAAGGGCTCATCGCGCGCGTCGAGTGGACGGATGAGGCGCGGACGCTGCTGGCCAATCGCGCGTACCGCTATCTCTCGCCGGTGGCGCTGGTGCGGCGGCGCGATTCGCGCATGGTGGCGCTGCATTCGGCCGCGCTGACCAACAAGCCGGCGATCATCGGCATGGATCCGATCGTCAACCGCGACGAGCCGCCCGCCGACGGAGCCGGCGCGCTGGATGCGCTGCGCATGCGGCTCGACATGCGAGGTGGCACCGACACCGCCGCCATCCTGCAGTGCGCCTGCCGGCGGCTGGACGAGCTGAGCGCGGACCGGGCAGCCGAGGTCGCCGAGTCGCGCGTCGCCCGGGCGATGAGCGCCGGCAAGCTCGCCCCCGCCCAGCGCGAGTGGGCACTCTCGCTCGCCCGCGAGTCGCCGATGCTCTTCGAGGAGTGGGAGCGCACGGCGCCGGTGATCGTGGCGGCCGGGGCGACGGCGCCGCCGCGCGCCGACGGCGCGCCCGGCGCGCGCCGCAGGAGCATCGAAGCGGCCGCCCGCGCCGAGTTCCGCGCTCAGCCGCTGCTGCGCCGCCTCACCGACGAGCAGGCCTACGTGGCCGACGCCCTGCGCAGCGCGGGGCTCACGGCCGAGGACTGACTCGCGCGTCTGCGGCACCTGGAACAACGAACCCTCAAGCACCGGCACGGCCGGCAAAGGAGAATCGAACATGGCACTCACTGCGAATCGGGAAGTCGATCGTTACGTCGATCAGGAACTGCGCAGCTATCCGCTCGCGGCGGGCGCGCGCGTCTACAAGGGCGGCTTTGTCGGGCTGAATACGAGCGGCTACGCCCGCGCGCTGGTCGCGGCGGACAAGGCCGTCGGCCTCGCCTACGAGGAAGCCGACAACACCGCCGGCGCCAACGCCGATCGCCAGGTGCGCGTCTTCTCGCAGGGCGACTTCGCGCTGGCACTGGCCGGCGCAGCGCGGACGAACATCGGCCAGGCGGTCTATGCCAGCGCCGACGACACGCTGACGTTCACCGCCTCGGGCAACAGCAAGGTCGGCTACTGCGTCGACGTGCCCGCGACCGGGCAGATCATTCTGCGGATCAGCCCGTTCAACTGATCCGCGCCGGGCAGCGGCGGCCGCGCGGCGCGCCGCGGAAATCCGAAACCTCAGCAATCAGGGAGACTTCAATCATGGGCGTAATCAATACGGGACTGGTGACCAAGGGGCTGCGCAGTGACTTTTTCAGCCGTATCGAGCAGGCGCAGCCGTTCTATCCGGAGGTCTCGACGCGGATCGAGTCGACGAGCGACGCCGAGAACTACCGCTGGCTGGGCACGACGCCGCCGATGCGCGAGTGGGGCACCGGCCGGCTGGCGCGCGGTATCCGCTCCGAGTCCTACTCGATCGAAAACCTCAAGTACGAGGCGACGATCGAGGTCGACCGCGACGAGATCTCCGACGACCAGACGGGGCAGATCCGGCTGCGCATCGCCGAGCTGGCGGAGCGCGCGGCCGCGCACAAGGACGAACTGCTGGCGCAGTTGCTGGCCAACGGCGCGACCGCCGGCTTCAACAGCTATGACGGCGTGACGTTCTTTTCCAACGCGCACGTCTCGGGCGCCTCGGGGACGCAGAGCAACGTGCTCAGCTTCAACGCGGCGAATCAGAACGCGCCGACAGTGGAAGAGTTCCTCACGGCGATGAAGGAGGCGCTGGCGCAGTTGCTGAATCTGCGCGACGACCGCGGTCACCCGCTGCTGCTGCGGCCCAGCGGGCTCTTCTGCGTTGTCCCGCCGGCGATGTACCTCACGGCGCTCGAAGCGATCGGCACGACGGTGATCAACAACATCGCCAACGTGCTGGCGGGCGCGGCGCGCGTGATCACGATGCCGTATCTGACCGACAACGACCGCTGGTACCTGCTCAAGTCGGACCAGCTCGTGCGGCCGTTCATCTTCCAGGACCGCGAGCCGCTGGAGTTCAACGCCCTCACCGACGACAGCGACGAGGGCTTCCGCCGCGAGAAGTACCTCTTCGGCGTGCGGGCGCGCTACCGCATGGCCTACGGCTACTGGCAGAACGCGGTCCGCATTCTCTTCATCTGAGGAGTCGAGCGATGGCGTACGTCACGGTGCAGGACGTGGAAGAACGGCTCGGGTCGTCGGCCTACGTCGAATTGACCGACGACTCGGGCAGCGGTCAGGCCGACCTCGACAAGGTGAACGAGGCGATCGGCGGCGCCGAGGGCGAGGTCGACAGCTACCTCGGCCGGCGCTACGCCGTGCCGGTGCAGATCGCCGGCTTTCCGATGATCGCGGCGCTGCTCAAGACGATCGTGCTCGATCTGGTCGAGTATCGGCTGCGCGGGCGGCGGTCCGTGGTCTCGGCGGGCGTCGAGCGGCGGCGGCGCGAGGCGGTCGAATGGCTGGCGCGCGTCGCTGCGGGTGAGGTCGTGCTGCCGGCCGCGACGCCGCTGCCGGAGACGGAAGCGCTGGGGCTGCTGGGCCGGGCCGTCGGCGAGCCGCGCCAGCGGACGCGGCGCGAACTGGAGTCGCTGTAGGCGGCGAGGCGGAGGAACGGACGTGAACGAACTCGTGCTGCTTGAAGGCGGGATCATCGACCGTGTTTCGCAGGTGGAGTACGGCGGCGCGCCGGCCTTCGCCGTCGTGCGCGGGTACGGGATCGGGCGCGATGAGAAGCTGCCGCCGCCGTTGCCCGGCGAGCGGATGCCCGCGGCGTACGTCTGCTTTCGCTCGGGGTTCTACGACTTCGAGCTGTTCACGCTGGCGCGCTACTTCTACGTGTTCGTCGCCACGCGCAGCCTGCGGAAGCAGGATGATGCACGGCTGCCGGGCGAGGGGCGGCCGGGGCTGCTGCACCTGCTCGGGCTGGTCAACGCGGCGCTGGACACGCAGATCGTCTTCGGGCAGACGCGCGTCTTCCTCAGCGGCGCGCAGATCGTCACGGCCGATGCGCAGACGCTCATCGGGCGGCTCAGCTACGTCTCGTACGGCGGCACGCTGCTGAGCGACGTGACGCTCGACGGCGAACCGCTGCTGCCCGCGGGGTCGTTCGCCGAGGTCGTTGTTGGCGACGCCGAGTCGCGCGAGATGGCCTACGCGCTGCCCGGCGCGGCAGGCCTGCTTCGGCAGCCGCTGGCGCCGGGCGCGCGGACGGTCGCCTTGCGCGGGCTGCTCCGCGCCGAGAGCGACGCGGCGCTGGGTGAGATCGAGGCGGGGTTGGAGGCGCGCGTCGCCGATCCCGCGCCGCGCACGCTCGTCGATGCGTCGGGGCGGGTGCTGCCCGAGTGCGTCGTGCGGGCGTACCGGCGGCGCGGCCCGCGTGCGACCGGCGGCGGCGAGCTGCCGGTGCGGCAGTCGTTCACTTTGGAGCTGATCCAGTTGTCGTTTTGAGCGGCGTGCATCGCGCGGAGCGATGCGCGTCGCAGCGGAGTTCGCAGGCATGAGCCACCCACGAAGTCGAAGCAGCGTCCCCACGGGACTCGTCGCCGAGGTCGAGACGGCGCCGGGCAGCGGGGAATTCGTCGTCGACGGGCGGCTCGACGTGGAGATCGTCGAGCTGCACAGCGGCGCGGAGGAGTCGTTCGCGCGGCTGGCGCTGCGGCTGGGCGCGGACCTGGGGCCGCAGACGGCGCGCGAGACGCTCATCGGCGGCTGCCGCGTCCGCGTGCGGACGGATCGGGCCGACCCGGCCGCAAAGCGCGTGCTATTCCTCGGCGTGCCCGAGCGCTTGTCGTGGGCGTGGGGCCGCGGGGCGGAGCGGCGGCTGATTGTGCGCGCGACGGCCGCGCCGGTCGCGGTTGTCGTGCCGCAGGCTGAGTTGCTTGCGGTCGCGTTGCACGCGGTGTTGCCGTCGCGCGCGATCTGGGATGCGCAGGCGGCGCTCGATCGGGCGGTTCCCGGCGAGTCGTTCGATCATTGGCTCGAACGGAATCCGTCGTGCGCCGGGTGCGTGGAGTGGGAGAGCGGTGCGGCGGCCGAGCGGGTGACGGCCGTGCTGCCGTGGCTGGCGGAGGAGATTGCCATCGGCGATCGCCTGCTCGATCTGTGTGCAGCCGAGGCGGGCGGCGGGTCGCCGCTGGTCGTCACGGCCCTGCGGTTCGACGCGCGCGGCGGGCGCGCGGTGACGACGGTGTATGCCGCGCGCGTCGTGGCCGGTGGGGAGGATGCGTCATGAGGCGCGTGCGGATCATCGTCCCGCGCGGGCGGGCGTACGGCTCGGGCGAC
>CAZNDQ010000216.1:0-3293 GCA_964571825.1 uncultured Planctomycetales bacterium
GTTCGACATCGTGATGCTGCGGCTGGGGCCGGCGCGGTGGGCGGTGTATTTCAACCAGCACCACATCAACTGCGACGGGTGGTCGGCATCGGTGCTGGTGCGCGATCTGGCGGAGCTGTATGCGGCGTCGCGGACGGGGCGAATGGAGCCGCTGGCGGCGGTGCCGTCATTCGACGAATACGTGGAGCACCTGCGCGGGCAGCGGGGCACGGAGGCGTTTCGGGCGGCGAGCGCGTACTGGGCACGGAAGGTGAAGGCGCACGAGCCGGCGCCGCTGACGTTTTACGGGCGGGCGAACCGGCTGCGGTCGACGCGGACGCGGCGGATCGAGGTGGCGCTGGGGGCGGCGCGGTCGGCGCGGATCGAGGCGCTGGGGCGGACGGAGGCGTTTTCGGCACGGACGGCGAACCTGGCGTATCTGCACATTTTTTCGGCGGCGCTGGCGGTGTGGGTGCAGCGGATCAGCGGGTGCGCGCGGTTTGCGGTGGCGACGCCTCTGGCGAACCGTCCGGCGGCGTTTCGGCGGACGCCGGGGCAGTTCATGAAGGTGGTGCCCCTGTTCGTGGAGGTGGAGGAGGGTGACACAGGCGCGACGCTGGCGCGGCGGATCGCGGGGGAGGTGCGCGAGGAGATGGGGCATGCGCAAGTGTCGGGGCGGCAGCCGCGGAACAGCGTGTACGAGAGGTCGCTCAATCTGCAGCACCGGCCGGAGTATCCGGAGTTCGACGGGGCGGCGATCCGGTCGGAGTTTCCGGAGGTGCGGCACGAGAACCTGAGCCTGGCGCTGCACGTGTGGCCGCCGCGGCGGGAGCAGCGGGAGTTTCTGCTGCACTTCGACCTGCTGTGCGAGGTGTTTGACGAGGAGCGTCAGGGTCAGGCGGTGGAGCACTTTCTGCGGGTGCTGGATGCGATCCTGGCCGAGCCGGAGGGGGCGCTGGGGGACATCAGCCTGGTGAGCGCGGCGGAGCGCGAGCGGCTGCTGACGGAGCTGGGTGCGGGGCCGGTGGTGCCGCTGCCGGAGCGGTCGCTGTGGGCGCTGTTCGCGGAGCAGGCGGCGCGGGCGCCGGAGTCGCCGGCCGTGGAGAGCGCGGCGGGGTGCGTGACGTACGCGGAATTGAAGCGCGAGGCGGAGCGGATCGCGGCGCGGCTGCGCGCGGCGGGGGTGGTGCCCGGCGACCTGGTGGGCGTGCAGATGCCGCGGTCGATCGAGCTGATCGCGTCGGTGCTGGGGGTGTTGCGGGCGGGGGCGGGATACGTGCCGCTGGATGCGGACTGGCCAGCGGAACGGCGGGCGTTCGTGGTGCAGGATGCGCAGTTGCGCGTGATGCTGACGACGAGCGCGCTGGCGGGGAACTATGACGACATGGGCGCGTTGACGGTCGTCCGGGTGGACTCGGCAGAGGCGGGGGAAGCGCCGGCTGCGCCGGCGGCAGACGACGAGGTCAGCGCAGCGCCGGACGCACCGGTGTACGTGATCTACACGTCGGGATCGACGGGGCGGCCGAAGGGAGTCGTGATCGAGCAGCGTAACGCGGTCAACTTTATTGTTCCGGTAATGCGGGCGTACACCAAAGGTCCGGATGACCGCGCGTTGCAGTTTCATTCTCCGGCGTTTGACACTTCGGTGGAGGAGATCTTCCCGACGTTGCTGGCCGGCGCGACGATTGTGGTGCGGGGCGAGGAGTTGCCGGCGCCGGGGGAGGAGTGGCTGCGTTACATCCGGGAGCGGCGGCTGACGGTCCTCGACATCCCGACGGCGTATTTTCATGAGTGGATGGGAGAGATGGAGCGGGCGCCTCTGGCCTTTCCGGAGACAGTTCGTCTGGTCGTGACGGGGGGCGAACGGGTCCTGGGCAAGCCGTTTGCGACCTGGGTACGTCTGACCGGCGGCCGAGTGCGATGGATCAATGGGTACGGGCCGACGGAGACCACGGTGGCGTGCACGATGGATGAGCCCCCGGCGGAGGCGCCGAGCAATGGGAGCGAACCGGAGAATCCACCGATCGGTCGACCGCGACCGAACGTCTATGTGTACGTCGTGGATCGGGCGCTGCAGTTGGTGCCGCCGGGAGTTCCGGGGGAGCTGTGCGTCGGCGGCGCGGGCGTGGCGAAGGGATACCTCAACCGGCCGGAACTGACGGCGGAGCGGTTCGTGCCGAATCCGTTTGTCGACGAGCCGGGTGCGCGGATGTATCGCACGGGCGATCGAGTGCGCTGGCGGGCGGACGGACGGCTGGAGTTCATCGGGCGGCTGGACCGGCAGATCAAGTTGCGGGGGTTTCGGATCGAGCCGGGGGAGATCGAGACGGCACTGCGTTCGCACGCGGGGGTGCGCGAAGCGGCCGTGGTGCTGCGCGACTCGGGCGCGGGGGGGCCGCGGCTGGTGGCGTATGTGACAGCGGGCGCGGGGGGCGCGCCGGCGGCGGCTGAGCTGCAGCGCTTCGTGGGGCAGCAGCTCCCGGCGCACATGGTGCCGTCGAACGTGATCGTGCTGGACGAGTTTCCGCGGACGGCGGGGGGGAAGGTCGATCTGAGCGCGCTGGCGGCGCGAGAGGATGAGATTGGCGGGGCGAGCGTAGCGTACGTGGCGCCGCGGACGCCGCTGGAGGTCTCGCTGGCGGCGATCTGGGGGGACGTGCTGGGGATTTCGCACGTCGGGGTGCACGACGACTTTTTCGAGCTGGGCGGACATTCGCTGCTGGCGACGCAGGTGATGTCGCGGATCCGGTCGGCGTGCCGGGTGGAGTTGCCGCTGCGGGTGCTGTTCGAGTCGCCGACGATTGCGGAGCTGGCGGAGCACGTGCTGGTGGCGCAGGCGGAGGCGAACCTGCGCGAGGCGCCGCCGATCGTGCCGGTGGCGCGCGTGGGCGATCCGCCGCTGTCGTATGCGCAGCAGCGGCTGTGGGTGTTGGAGCAGTTGCTGCCGGGCGCGGCATCGACGATGAACATTCCGGGGGGCGTGCGGCTGAGCGGCCCGCTGAACGTGGAGGCGATTCAGCGGGCGATGAACGAAGTGTTCGGGCGGCACGAGTCGTTGCGGACGACGATCGCGGTGGTTGACGGGAAGCCGGTGCAGCGAATCGCGCGAGAGATGCGGTTCGAGACGCCGATCGTCGATCTGAGCGGGCTGCCGGCGGCGGCGCGGGAAGAGGAAGCGCGGCGGCGGGCGACGGCGATCGCGGCGGAGCCGTTCGACCTGTCGCGCGGGCCGCTGATGCGGGCGCTGCTGATCCGGCTGGCGCCGAACGAGCACATCATGGTGGTGGTGATGCACCACATTGTGGCGGACGGGT
>CAZNDQ010000216.1:3303-6860 GCA_964571825.1 uncultured Planctomycetales bacterium
ATCGCGCTGTATCCGGCGCTGGCGGCGGGTCGGGGCGCGGTATTGCCCGATCCGCCGGTGCAGTACGCGGACTTTGCGGCGTGGCAGCGGCAGCGGATGGAAAGCGAGGTGGGGGAGCGGCTGCTGTCGTATTGGCGCAGGCGGCTGGCGCCGCCGCTGCCGACGATCGAGTGGCCGATGCCGCGAGCGGCGCCGGCGCTGCCGAGCCTGCGGGGCAAGACGCGGCCGGTGCGGTTCGAGGCGGGGCTGGTGGCGGAGCTGCGACGGCTGGCGCAGAGCGAGGGATGCACGCTGTACATGGTGCTGCTGGCGGGGCTGAACGCGCTGATTCATCGTTACAGCGGGGCGGAGGACGTGATCATCGGCTCGCCGATCGCGAACCGGACGCGGGTGGAGGCGGAGGGTCTGATCGGGTACGTGGCGAACACGCTGGTGGTGCGGAGCGACGTATCGGGGAACCCGACGTTCCGGGAGTTGATGCAGCGGGTGCGGGAGGTGCTGCTGGCGGCGTACGCGCATCAGGAGCTGCCGTTCGAGCTGCTGGTGGAGTCGCTGGGGCGCGGGGCCGATCCGGTGCGGGGGGCGATGTTCCAGGTGCTGCTGATCCTGCACAACGCGCCGTCGACGACGGTGTCGTTCCATGACCTGAAGCTGTCGATCTACGACCTCGATCCGGGGACGGCGCCGTTCGACATCACACTGTTTCTCAACGATACGGCGGGGGTACTGGACGGGCACATCAACTTCCGCACGGACGTGTTCGACGACGAGGACGTGGAGCGGCTGCTCGGGCACTACGAAGCGCTGCTGCGGTCGGCGGCGCGCGCGCCGGACACGATGATCGGCAGTCTGCCGATGTTGACGGCGCGGGAGCGTCGGTTGATCGCGGGGGAGGGAGGCGCAGCGCGGTCGGCGGCGGCGGGGGCGATGACGATTTCGGAGGCGCTGGCGCGCGCGGCGGGGTGCGGCAGCGGCGCGTCGGCGACGTTTGCGGCGAAAGCGCAGCGGATGGCGCAGCGGGTGAAAGCGGCCGGCGCGGCGCGCGGGGAGCGGGTGGCGGTTTGCATGGAGGAGGCGGAGGCGGGCGGCGCGGCGGTGGGGGTGCTGCTGGCGGGGGCGGCGGTGTTGGCGCTGCCGGCGGCGGAGTCGGACGAGTTTCTCCTGCGCGTGCTGCGCGAGGCGGGCGTGACGCGGGCGGTGGCACGCGGCGCGGCGGCGGAGCGACTGGCGCGGCTCGGTGCGCTGGTGATCGACGCCGGCGCGGCAAATGGGGGTGAAGCGGAATGCGCCGCGGTGGACTGGATCGCGGAGATGGCGGCGGAGGACGATGCGTACTGGGTATATGACGTGAGTAAGGAGGGGCTGCCGCGGTTGGCGGGGGTGTCGCAGGCGGGGCTGGCGGCGCACTGCGCGGACCTGGCGGATGAACTGCGGCTGGGGGCGGACGACCGCGTGATGCTGGTCGCGGGCGGTGAGGTGCATCGGGCGATCGAGGTGGGGCTGGCGGCGGCGCTGCGCGGGGCGGAGGTAATCGGCTGCGGCGAGACGGACGCGGCGGCGCTGTGGGAGCGGATGGAGCGGGAGTCGGCGACGGTGGTGGTGCTGGCCGGGTCAGCCGAGCTGGCGGAGTTTGTCGTGTCGGCGCGGGCGGCGCTGCCGGAGACGGTACGGCTGATCGTGACGGAAGGCGCGCGCGGGACGGTGAGCACCGAGGAGACGGAGAGCGGGGCACAGGGCGGCGCGGCGTGGGTCGATCTAGAGCGTGTGCGCGGGGCGGGCTTGACGACGCTGGTGCACCAGCCGTTGATGGAGCCGGCGGCGACGGCGCCCGACGCGCGGATGTTGACTGGCCGGGTGCTGGGGCGAGCGCGGCTGGTGGTGATGGAGCGGGGATTGCTGCCGGCGCCGATCGGCGTGCGCGGCGCGCTGGCGGCGGTGGGGAGCACAGCGCCGTCGCGGGTGCTGGGGACTGGCGCGGCGCGGGGCGGGGTGGGGCCGATCCGGGTTGACATCAACGGCGTGGGGGAACCGGCGTTTCTGACGTCGCGTGCGGCGCGGCTTCGACCTGAGGGGCAAATCGAGTTACTCTAGTGTGGAACAGAAGGGCGGGCGGAGGGCTCGGCCGCGCCTGAGGGCGATCGAACGCGCATGAATCAACCGGACATGAAGCTGGACGGACTCACTCCCCAGGAAAAGCGTGAACTGCTGGCGCGGTTGATCCGGGAGAAGGCGCAGCGTGGACGTGGTCCGGCGCCGCTGGCGCACGGTCAGCGCGCGCTGTGGTACCTGCAGCAGTTGGCGCCGGACAGCGCAGCGTACAACGCGATGTACGCGTGGCGGGTGAAGTCGGCGCTGGACGTGGAGGCGTTGCGTCGGAGCCTGCAGACGATCCAGGACCGGCACGAGGCGCTGCGGACGACGTACGAGCCGGGGCCTGAGGGGCCGGTGCAGCGGGTGCACGAGAGTCCGGCGTTGCCGCTGGAGGAGCACGACGCGGGGGCGTGTGACGAGGCGGAGTTGCTGGCGCGGGTGCGGTCGCTGGCGAACCGGCCGTTTGACCTGCAGAACGGGCCAGTGTGGCGGGTGGTGGTGGTGCGGCACGGGCATGGGGAGCACGCGCTGCTGCTGACGTTTCATCACATCGGGGTGGACTTCTGGTCGGGGGCGATCCTGCTGGACGAGTTGCGGCAGCTCTATTCGGCGGAGCGCGCGGGAACGACGGCGTCGCTGCCGGCGATCCGGGTGCGGAACGCGGACTATGCGCGGGTACAAGCGGAGCGGCTGGCGGGTGCGGACGGGGCGCGGCTGTGGTCGTACTGGCAGCGGCACCTGGGGGGCGAGTTGCCGACGCTGCGGCTGCCGACGGATCATCCGCGGCCGGTGGTGCCGACGTATCGCGCGGGGACGCATCACTTCTCGCTGAGCGCGGCGCTGACGAAGCGGCTGACGGAGCTGGCGCGGCGCGAGGGGCTGACGCCGTTCACGCTGCTGCTGTCGGGGCTGTTTGTGCTGCTGCACCGGCTGACGCAGCAGGATGACATCATCGTCGGGGTGCCGACGGTGGGTAGGGACATCGCGGGGTTCGAGTACGTCGTGGGGTATTTCGTCAATCCGATCGCGATCCGGGGGGACCTGAGAGGGAATCCGAGCTTTCGGGATTTTCTCGGTCGGATGCAGGACAGCGTGCTGGGGGCGATGGAGCACCAGGCCTATCCGTTTTCGCTGCTGGTGGAAAAGCTGCGGCCGCCGCGCGAAGCGGGTCGTTCGCCGCTGTTCGACGTGATGTTCGCGTTGCAGAGTCCGTACCGGGCGATCGACCTGGCGAAGGTGTCGCGGCTGGGCGGGTCGAACGGGTCGCCGGGTCCGCACAATGATACGAGCGATCACTCGGTGCGGGTGGAGCTGGGGGATCTGGTGCTGGAGACGATGCCGCTGGAGTACGACAACGCGCGGTTCGACCTGGACTTCGACATGTGGCTGTTCGAGGACCGATTTTCGGGGCGGGTGGACTACAACGCGAACCTGTTCGAGCCGGCGAGCGTGGCGCGTATGGTGCG